>CAJUTW010000006.1 GCA_910589335.1 uncultured Bacilli bacterium
TTTTCAACTCTAACATCAGCAACTACTCCTTCAATAAGCATTCTTTCACTAAAAGCCGAATAACCAATACTTATTCCTAAAACAGTTAATACAATCACAAAATATAAACATTTAGAATAATACTTTTTCAACGATATCACACCTCTCTAGTATCTATGTTTTAATAATACCTTCTATAAAATATAAAGTCAACATTGTTTTTACCCAAAAATAAAAAAGCATTCTTTAATTAGAAGCCTTTTTTTGATAAACTATCCCTTTTTCTCCTTCTAAAAATTTTTCAGATTTTTTTACTAAACTATCTTTTATTCTATTTTTAGAATTTAGGAAGCATAATTGTCCAAGATTATCATAAAGTGAAATAACATTTGAAGAATTTGCAAAAGAAAGTAATTCTCTTATTTCTTCAATTGCATCAAAAATACGTGGATCATAACATTTAATTCTATTATTTAATTTTTCTAAATTAACTAAAGTATCAAACTTATCTAAATTTTTACAAGAATTTCTTAAAGTAACACCTTCATAAAATTTAGATGAATTTTTAAAATGATAAGTAGCCAAAACTGGCGAATGACGATTCTCTCTTGTGACTGATACTTCGTTTGATATTTTTTCCCCATCACTTTTAATTATTTTATGTGAAATATCATATTGATTAGTAACATTAAATTTCACCTCTTCCTCTTTATAATTCTTCTTAATGCATAATGTACCTTTATTTACACAATCATTAAAAGAAACCTCATACTCGTTAACTGTATCAGCTGTAAATCTTAAATAAGCTCGAATATCATAAGAATCTTCATTAGTATCTTCAATAAAAGTAACTATTCCAACCATTCTATATACTCTCTGATGAGCATTAGTTGAATTAACAATAAAATTATAAGCAAAACTTTCAATATCTTTTAAATCAAAAGTTCCTTCAAGACATCCTATCGAAGTATATAATAATACACGGAATTTTTCTATTTCATCTCTATTTTTTTTAAATTCAACCTCAATTGATCCCACTAAATTATCATTTTCATATAAAATAATTAAATCAGAAATATTTTTTTTTATGTTTTTATAACTATTTATATTTAAACCAAATAAATTTCCTACAATAGAAGTTTTTTTAATTATCTGTTCAATCATATTAAAATCTTTTTTCATAACACCTCTCCTTAAATACTAATATTAATAAAAATATTAATTAATTATCTATTATATATTATAAACTATAAAATAAAAAGAAAAATATAATCCTTTTAATTTTTTAAAAAAGATAAAACCTCATCAATTGTATTAGAGAAATTTTTAAAATCTACACTAAACCAATTAGTATCAAATTGATGTTTAAAAAAAGTATACTGTCTCTTTGCATATCTTCGACAATCTTTTTTAATTTCTTCTAATACTTCTTCTAAAGGTTTATCTCTAAACAAAAAATCATAAAATTCTTTGTATCCAATCCCACTATTAAGAATTCTAGAATTTGAATAAAATTCTTTTAATGAATTAATTTCATCCAAAAGTCCTTCCTCCATCATTTTTTCTACTCTCTTATTAATTCTTTCATAAAGAATAGAACGTTCTGTTGTTAAACCAATCACTTTAATATTATATAATAAATTATCTTTATTATTAGTTATTTCTTCTGCATTTTCTAATTTATTTAAAAGTCGTACTAGGCGACGACGATTATTTAGTTCAGGAACTTTTTCTAGATTGTATTTTTTTATTCTTTCTAAAATTTCTTCATTAGTTAGTTCATCATAAGTATTATTTGTTGTTCCAGGAATAAAGGTATAATCATAAAGTCCCGCTTTAATATATAGTCCAGTTCCTCCTACTATGATTACTCTTTTACCACGACTTGATATTTCAGCAATCTTTTCCCTTAAGTCTTTTTGATAGTCATAAACTGTATAATCTTCATTGACATCTCTAATATCAATTAAATGATGAGGAATACCTTCTCGTTCTTCACTACTTGGTTTAGCACTACCAATATCTAATCTTTTATAGATAGCAACACTATCTCCATTAATTATTTCTGCATCAAACATCTTAGCTAATTCAATACTTAATTTTGTCTTTCCAATACCAGTTGGTCCAACAATTACTATAATATCTTGCATAAAATCACCTTTTCCTATATTTTGATTTTTTCATTGTTATATTATGTTCATTTGCTAAAACAACTAAAAAATCGTTTTTCTTATAAAAATCAACAATTGAAGGATGAGTTGTTATAGTTATATCTTTTATACTTGTCATATCTTCAATAACTCTTTTTAATATTAAAGTTCCAATCCCCTGTCTTTGATTTTCTTCTTTAACAAACAAATCTCTTATATATCCAATATCCATTAATAGACAGGCACATCCTACAATTTTCTCATTTATTTTAACAGTGTATATTTTAAGATTATTTGTACTTTCTAAATACATTTTTCGAAGTTGTTCTTTCAGAAAAAAAACATTATTTAAAGATAAATTGGTGTAATTTCTTAATTTACAAAATAATTCAAAAGATTGATTTATAATAAATTCTAATTCATCATTATTTAATTGATCAGAAACTAGAATTTCGCCACTTTGTAACATAAATAATCTCCTTTTAATCGAGCTGACGCTTAAATAAACGTTCCAATTCATATCTAGTATAAGTTATGATTGTTGGTCTACCATGAGGACAAGTAAATGGATTATCACAATACCTGATATTTTCTAAAATCCATTCTTGATCTTCTTTGGAAATATACGTGTTAGCCATAACAGACATACGACAAGCAGTAGTTGCCGCCATACGCCAGATAAATTGATCAAAATCAAATGAACCTTTTTCTATAATAATGTCAACAATCTTTTTGATGATATCCTCTGCTCTATCTTCAGGAATCCAAGCAGGATGACTTCTAATAATTATTGTATTAAATCCAAATTCTGATGTTGTAAAGCCATACTTTTCAAGTAATTCAAATCTTTCTTTGACAAGAATAAATTCATCAGGTCGAAGTTCAATTTTAATTGGGACTAGTAAATCGACAATGACTGGTTTTTCATTCATTTGCTTTAAAATTTTCTCATAGTTAATACGTTCAGCAGCAGCATGTTGATCAATCAAGTACATCCCATCTTCATTTTCAGCAACAATATAGGTTAATAAAACAACCCCTCTTGGAATCATTTTTTTTATTCGAACTTTCTCTTCTTTAGAAATTTCTTCTTTTTTAGAGGATTGTTCAACTTCTTCTTTAACCGATTCATATTCCTGTTTCTTTTCGGTCACTTCAAAGTCAAGAGTCACCTCTTCATAAGCTTGTTCTTCTTTTTCTTGTAGTTCAGGATTTATTTCTTTATTAATAATTTGGCGATGAACTTCACTAACTGAATAACTGTCTCTAACAGATACTTCTGGAATAAGTGTTAAATGTTCTAATTTTTCAGTAATTACCTTTATCAATAAATCTTTTAGAGTATCCATTTTAGAGAATTTTATATCCATTTTGGTAGGATGAATATTTATATCTACTAAAATTGGATCAACATCTATATTTAATATAATAACAGGATATCTATCCTTATGAATATAAGTATGATAACAATCAATAATACACTTATTTAATTCATTATTTTTTATTACTCTTCCATTTACTAATGTTGTTATAGAATTTCTATTTCCTTTAGTTACTTCTGGATAACTTATATAACCATTAATATAATAATCATCATTTTCTCCTGATATAGCTATCATTTTTTTTGTTATATCAATTCCAAATATAGCATAAATTACCTTTAATAAATCACCATTACCATCAGTTTGTAAAAGTATCTTTTCATTATTTATTAAAGTAAACTTTATCGCTGGATAAGATAAAGCCATTTTATTAATATATTCTACTATATGAGCAAGTTCAACATAAAGATTTTTTAAATACTTTAATCTAACAGGTGTATTATAAAACAAATTACTAACCGTAATAGTAGTACCTTTTTGTAAATCACATCTTTCTACTTTCATATCTTTAAGTCCATCAATAGTAACTAATGTTCCTCTATTTCCATCACTAGTTTTTAATTTAATGTTTGATACACTAGCAATCGATGGTAAAGCTTCCCCACGAAAACCTAAACTTTCAATATAAAACAAATCATCCAAGTTTTTTAATTTAGAAGTAGCATGACGTTGAAAAGCCATTTTAGCATCTTCTTCATCCATTCCAATTCCATTATCAGAAACTTCAATTTCTTTTACTCCAGAATCAATTAATTTTATAGATATTTCACTACTCTTAGCATCAATTGAATTTTCAACAAGTTCTTTAACAACATTCATCGTCTTTTCTACAACTTCTCCTGCAGCTATTTTATTAGCCAACACTTCATCCATTATTTTTATATTACTCAAATTATTATCACCTACACTTCACTTAAATACTTTAATAAATTTAAAGCAATATCATGTCCTACTATTTTTTCAAGCTCATCAACTGATGCTTCTTTCATCTTTTTTAAAGAACCAAAATTCTTTAATAATTCTTTTTTTCTTTTTTCACCTATTCCAGGGACTACATCCAAAACACTAGAAAGAGCTCCCTTTGATTTAATATTTCGATGATAACTAATTGCATATCTATGAACTTCTTCTTGAATTCTTGTTAAAAATAAAAATAGTTTTGAATCTTTCCCGACATTTAATATTTCATACTTTTCATTCATTATATAACTAGTTCTATGATTTTTATCTTTTACAAGTCCAATAATTGGAATTTCTAAACCTAATGAATTAATTATCTCTTTACACACACTAATTTGTAACTGACCACCATCCATAACAATCAAATCTGGTTTATAAACTTCTCCCATTAAAGTCTTAAAATATCGTCTATAAATAACCTCTTTCATAGCGGATAAATCATCCTTTACTTCTGTAGATATCTTATATTTTCGATATAAATCTTTATTAGGTAAAAAATCATCAAAAACAACCATTCCACCAACATAAAAAGTTCCAAAAAGATGAGAATTATCAAAAGACTCCATTCTACTTAATTGTTCTAAACCTAACAAACCTCTAAGTTCCTCTAAAGCATTTAGCCTCTCTAAATCATCTCTTTTTAAAGTTTCTTTTTCAAGTTCCATTTGTTCTTTAGCATTTTCATAAGCTAAACAAACTAAATTTTTCAATTTACCCTTTTTTGGTTTTAAAACTTTAATTTTAAAATAATCACTAAGTAATTCTTCATCTAACTCATCAGGAATAACTAATTCATAAGGTAATATCCCTTTATCATAAAATTTTACTAAATACTCAGTAATTTCATTAGAAACATCTCCAATAGAAGAAATTATTTCATTATGTCTTCCAAAAAGTAACCCTTCCCTAATAAAGAAAATTTCAATAGCTAAATAATTATTATCATAATAATAATTAATTAAATCAAAATTATAATTCTTATTCAAATCAATCTTTTGCTTCTTTAAAGTAGTATCAATATCATCAAGCATATTTTTTAATTCTAAAGCTCTCTCATAATTAAGATTTTCACTTGCTCTTTGCATCTCTTTTTCAATCTTTCCAACAATAATCGTACTATCACCTTTTAAAAATGATATTATCTCTTTTTTCATTAAATCAATTTGATTCTTTTCTACCTCTTTTTTACAATAACCTAAGCATTCATTAATATGATAATAAAGACATAAATCTTTCTTTAAATTATCACATTTTCGTAATGGATAAATACGATTAATCATATTAACTGTTTTTCTTGCAGCACTAACATTAGGATAAGGACCATATAAATGATTTTTATTTTTCTTTCTTTTTACATTTCTTACTATTTTTAATGTTGGAAATTTATCATTAGTTAATTCAATATAAGGATAAGATTTATCATCACGAAGAAGAATATTATATTTTGGATCATATTTTTTTATTAAAGTAATTTCAAGTATTAAACTTTCTAATTCGCTTGATGTAACAATATACTCAAAATCATCTATATCTTCAACTAACATTTTAGTCTTTCCAGTAACTGTTCTTGTAAAATAACTTCTAAGCCTACGTTGTAAATTTTTAGCCTTACCAACATATATTATCACGCCATCTTTATTCTTCATTTGATAACTTCCTGGTTTAGTTGGAACTAAGCTAAGTTTTTCTTTAAAGTCTTTCATTTTCTTCCTCCTCTAATTATTTTAGCTACTGTAGACATTTTCTTTTATATTATCATATAATTCTTTAATTTTGTACAATAAATTAAAATGTGATTTTGCTTTCACATGATAACAATATAAACTTATAGAATTTATTTTTTTTATATTATAGTCAAAATTATAATTATCATTATTAGATTCGAAATATAATTTAGGTATAATTTTATAACTACTATTACTTTTTCTGCATTCACTTGGAGTTATATTAAATAGTTTCTTAAAAGCTCTACTAAAAGATGTTGCTGAATTATATTGATATTTTAAAGCTATATCTATAATTTTTTTATCTGTATTTCTTATATCTTCAAAAGCTTTACTTAATCTTCTCATTTTTATATATTCATTTATTGTCATATTTGTTAAAAACATAAAAATTCTTTCAAGAATAAATATGTTAGTATTCACTATTTTACTAAGCATTATAATCTATAACGTCATCAAGATTATCTTCAATGTATTCAACCATTTTATTTAAATATAAAAAATTCATAATTATCACCATCTACCAAATATTTTTACAATTAAAATAAAAAGTACTCAACTTGAATACTTTATTTCCATTCTCCTAATTTCTTTATTTTCTGTTGTATATCAGTTGCTGTTTTTTTAAATTCTTCTTTTGAAATTTCTCTTTCTTCATTATAAGGTACTAAAACAACATCAGCCGACTCTAACATAATATTACCAATTTCTATTAACTCTTTTTTAGAATATTTTCTTAAATAAACAATTTTAGAAATTCCAGCTTGAATAATTTCTTTTATACATTCTGTACAAGGCGACCAAGTAACATATAAAGTTTTTCCTTGTAAATTTTTCTTCTCTCCTGAAAAGTTTAAAATTGCATTTCTCTCTGCATGTACAATATAATAATCTTTAATATGTTTTTTATCATTTGTGGCCTCACCTGTTGAAAACCAATCAAATAGATCATCACACATTCCTCTAGTTAGACCATTATAACCAATTGATAAAATTTGATGTTCATCTTCATCAACAATACATGCACCAACTTGATTATTTGGATCTTTACTTCTCATTGATGCTAAAAGAGCTATTCCCATATAATACTCTTCCCAGCTTAAATATTCTTCTCTTTTTCCTGCCATAAAATCACATTCCTAAACATTTTCTAGTATAATACCACTATTTTTCATATTTTACAATTAAAACATTTTAAAAAAATATCTTTTTATATATTCTTATAAAAAAAACATGTAATCTCTACATATTTTTATTGATATTTCTCCATTGCTTTCATCATTTGATTAATTTGTTTTTGATTAGGTTTTCTTCCCATTTGCATCATTAAAGTCTTAATCATATCTTCATTAATCGGTGGATTTTTTTTCAAATATTTTTTCATAAAATATTTAGCTCCAAAAAATCCTATAACCAGTCCAAGAATAAGACCTACACTTAATATTAATATATCATGTAACATAAAATCATCTCCCAACTAACATTTTATCGAAAATAATAAAATTAAACAAGCTCTTTTCTCAGATATTCACTTAAAAAGAAAAAATCAGTATGCTTAAAATTACAAATAAATAAATTACTAAGCTCATCATTTAATATTTCAAAAAAACTCGAAAAATCTTGATCTAACTCTAACTTTATATAAAAATTATTAATAATTAATCTACTAACCTCATCTTTATATAAATTATTTATACAATGAATATTATCTCTTTTTAAATAAGGAATATCTTTGTGAAGCCTAACGTATAAGTGACGATCCAAATAATTTTTATTTATAGGTAAAATTAATTGTTTAAACAAATTATAACCATAATCAACTTCTGTTCTATCTAAATAATAGATACTTTTTAAGATATTAAATAAAACACTAGGATTGTCTTTATAAAGATTAATAAATTCACTCTTTAATTTAAAAGCATAATAGACTTTCATTTTATCACCAATTATATAGTAACAAAATGAAAAGTCTATTTTTGTATTATTTTAGTAAATTTTCAATTTTTTCAGCTAAAGAATTTGCATCCAATCCATATTTTTCATATACATCTTTATAATTACCACTTACACCAAAATTGTTTTGCGAAATAATATATTTTTCATTATAAATTAAACTTGTCCATGAATATGTTGGAGAAGCTTCTACAACAATTTTTCTGACTTCTACTGGTAGAACTTTCTCAATATACTCAGTATCTTGTTTTAAAAATCTATTTAAGTTTGGCATTGAAACAACTCTAAGTTCAATTCCTTTACTCTTAAGCATTTTACTAGCTTGTAAGACCTGATGAATTTCTTCTCCACTAGAAATAATTATTCCATCTGGTTTTCTTAAAGTATCAACTAATATATAACCACCTTTTTCTACCTCATTAGCTTTTGTATATTCTAATATTGGTAAAACATTTCTTGATAAAGTAATTGCACTAGGACCTTTTTCTTTTTCAAATATAGCCTTATATGCTCCAATTACTTCATTAGCATCAGCTGGTCTAAAAACATCCATATTTGGTAAAGAACGTAAATATAACAGTTGTTCTACTGGCTGATGAGTAGGACCATCTTCTCCAACACTTATAGAATCATGTGTAAAAATAAATATATTTGATAAGTTCATTAATGCAGAAAGCCTCATTGCTGGTTTTAAATAATCACAAAAAGCTAAGAATGTTGAGCCATAAGCTCTAAAACCACAAAGACTTAAACCATTCATTATAGCTCCCATCGCATGTTCTCTAACTCCAAAGAAAATATTTTTTCCTAAATAATTTTCCTTCTGAAAATCTCCACCTTCTTCAATATATGTTTTATTAGCACTAAAAAGATCAGCAGATCCTCCTAATAAACAAGATTTTTTACCTACAATAGAATTTAAAATTTTATGTGAAGTATCACGAGGTGACTCTTCTTTTGACTCTGGAGCATCATAAATTAAATCAATAAAATCTATCTTTTTATTATCATTCATAAAATAATTTAATTCGTTCTGTTCTTCAACACTTAAATTATTTAATCTTTCTAAAAATAAATTATTTAAATTTTTACATCTTTCATTTATTAACATTTGAAAATCATCACATGTATTTTGAGATATTGTAAAAGGAATATCACGAACACCTAACTTTTCTTTAATATTAGTTATATCTTCTTTAGTTAAAGGCATTCCATGAACTTTATTAGTTCCTTCTAATAATGAATACTTTCCAATAGTTGTTTTCATTTCTATCAAAGTCGGTTTATCACCACTTGTCTTAGCCTCACTTATAGCTTTTGAAATCATTTCAAAACTATCTCCATCTTCAACAGTTATAACATTCCAACCTTGTGATACAAAACGCATTGCAACATTATCATTAAAAGTATCGGTAATATTACCATCAAGACAAATATTGTTAGAATCATATAAAACAATCAATTTATTTAATTTTAAAGTTCCCGCTAATGATGCTGCCTCATACGATATTCCCTCCATCAAGTCACCATCACCACATAAAACATAAGTGTAATAATCTATCAGAGCATCTTTTTCTTTATTGTATCTAGACCTTAAGTTCGCCTCAGCCATCGCTACTCCTACCGCTGTTGCAAAACCTTGACCTAAAGGGCCAGTTGTACAATCAACACCTGGAGTAACACCAAATTCTGGATGTCCTGGAGTTATAGAATCTAATTGACGAAAATTTTTTAAATCATCAATTGTTATATCAAATCCTGCCATATAAAGAACAGCATATAATAATGCTGAGCCATGTCCAGCAGACATAATAAATCTATCTCGATTAAAAAAATTAGGATTTTTAGGATCAAATCTTAAATGATTTGCATAAAGTGCATAAAGTGCAGGAGCAGCTCCTAATACTATACCTGGATGCCCACTCTTTGCTTCATTTATCATATCAATTCCTAAACATCTAATTTGATCTATTATTTTTTTGTGATTAATTTCATTATAATCTTTTATTTCGTTTATCATGATAACACTCCCATCACTTTTATTATATCATACTAAATATTTATTTATGATATCTTATTTTTTTATAGCATTCCATAACTACAAATATAATTAATCCCAAAAAGAATAATCCAAATAAATCTTTAATAGGAATCGAAGTTGTTTTTAAAAACATTGATAATGCATCAACTTCCATAACTGCAACACCTAATAGTAAAGATCCAATAACCCCAAATAAGAAAATCAAATTACTAGTTAAAGGTACAGTAAATGCACTTTTTTTCTCACTTCGACAATTAAAAGCATGAATATTTTGAATAATAATCATAAGTGCCATAACATAACCTCGAGCATTAAACACTTCCATGTTTACCACCTTCAATAAATAGAACCATAAAGAAAAAACAATTAAACCTATAGAAATTCCTGATATTACAATTTCTTCTATTAAAACTTTATCAAATAAACTATCTTTAGGATCACGAGGTTTTTCTTTCATTATATCTTTTTCTGCTTTTTCAAAAGATAAAGCAAAATCTTGTATACCATCAGTTACAACATTTAACCATAAAAGTTGTATAGCTACTAAAGGCATAGGCATATCTAATATAATAGATAATACAAAAAACAACACTTCTGCAAGACCATTAGATATTAAAAAATAAATAATTTTACGAATATTAGAATAAGCAACTCTTCCTTCTAAGACTCCACTAACGATTGATTTAAAATCATCATCCATAACAATCATTTTAGCAGTTTCTTTAGCAATATCTGTTCCACTACCCATTGCAATACCAACATTAGCTGCACGAAGAGCAGGAGCATCATTTACTCCATCACCTGTAACCGCAACAAATTCACCTTGTCTTTTTAATGATTCTACAATTTTTAATTTTTCAATTGGAGTAACCCTAGTAAAAACCTTTTTTCTACTGACAAATTTATCAAACTCCAATTCACCTTTATTTAAATATTTCTCTACTTCATCTCCTGTAGTTACCTCGTTAAAATCATTTGCTAATTTTATATCTTTTGCAATTTTAAAAGCTGTTAAAGGATGATCTCCTGTTATCATTAAAACATTTATCCCAGCAGTCCTACATTTTTTAATAGCAGAAACAGCTTCCTTACGTATAGGATCAATAAAACCTACCATTCCCATAAACTCTAAATTTTTAATATCTTTTTCAGTATAGACATCATTTTTAGAAATTTTTCCATTAGCAATAGCTATAACACGATATCCATCTTTTGCCAAACTCTCATTTTGTTCATTTAATTTATCTATATTAAATTCTTTCTTTAAATTAATACTCTTACAAAAAGAAGTTACAACTTCTAAAGAACCTTTAATAGTACAATAAACTTCATTATTTTTTTTATAAAATACAGCAGAATATTTATTTGCAGATTCATAAGGAATAGTTTCTAAAACCTCAATATTACCTATATCAACCTTCATCTTTTCTCCTAAAACAAGGAAAGCAATATCTATAGAATCTCCTATTCTTTCATCTTTAGAAAACTTAGCTTCATTATTTATAACTCCAAGAGTTGCAATTTCTTTAGCATAACTTAATTTTTCTCCAGTAACACTACCATTTACTGAATAACCAGATCCTGTAACCAAATATTCATAATCATTTGGTAACAAAATCTTTTTAGCAGTTTGTTCATTAACTGTTAAAGTTCCGGTCTTATCACTTGCTATAACAGTACAACTTCCAAGTGACTCAACAGAATGAAGCTTTTTAGCAACTACTTTATGTTTTGCCATTTTATTAGATGCAATAGTTAAAGCCATCGTTAGTGCAAGAGGTAACCCCTCAGGCATAGCTGATACTCCTAAGGCAACAACTGATAATAATATTTCATTTAAAGGAATATTTTTACTAGCTAAAATAATAGCTATTACAATTGAAATTAAAGCAATCAATAAAGTTATTTGTTTTGAAAATTTTTCAACTCTAATAGTTAAAGGAGACTTTTCTTCTTTTGTATTATTTATTGTATTAGCAATTTTTCCTATTTCTGTATCAAGAGCAGTATGAATAACTATAGCTCTTGCTCGACCTGTAACAACACTTGTTCCAGCAAAAACTATATTTGTCTGAGAAGTAATTACACACTTTTTATTAGGAAGTAATTTAGAATCCTTTTCAACAGCTAAACTCTCACCTGTAAGAACAGACTCATCAACTGTAAAATTGTGAGACTCTATTATTCTTAAATCAGCCGATATTTTATCACCTGATTCCAAATAAACATAATCTCCAACAACTAATTCAGTTGAATCAATTAAAATTTCTTTTCCATTTCTTTCAACCTTTACTTTTTCTTTAACTAAATTAGATAAAGCCTCAGCTGTATTAGATGCCTTTTTTTCTTGATAAGTACCCATAATTAAATCAATACTAATAATAAAAACTATTGCTAAAGCATCTATTACTTCTCCAACAATTAAAGACGCTACAATTGCAACAATTAATAATAAAACAATAGGATCAACTAACTCTTTAAAAAATATTTTAAAAATACTATCAGCCTTTTTCTTAGGTAATTCATTACTTCCATATTTTTCTATTCTTTTTTTTACTTCCCTACTAGTAAGACCATTATCACTAGTTCGAAATCTTTTAAATATCTCATCAACACTCATTGAATAATAATACTTATCTTTCATATTAGAACACCTCTTTATATTCTTTAAATTTTTAATTTTTATATCTTTAACATATTCATTATATCATGTAAAAACTAAAAAATAAATTTATTAATGTTTTTTAAAAGAAAAAGCAGTATATTTACTACTTAGCTTTTCCAAAAGAAAGAATTATTATTCTTATATTTTATAATTTATTAAAATTTTATTTTTTAAAAACTTTACATTTCTTATTCTTATTTAAATAAATATAACTATTTCTATATAATTCATTATTACTAACATCTTCTAAAACAGTTAAATAATCTGGAATAATTCTTTTTTTAGTCTTATTTGTATCTTCTATTTCAAGTAACTTTAATCCATCATCAAAGATATCTAATCTAAAGTTTTGTTCTTTATATTCAAAACAATATCTTACTTTTTTTATTGGAGTTTCATTAACAGGCATATTAGTAAAATATTCATGTTCACTAATATTTCTTTGTTTTTTTATTCTTTCATTATTAACATTTGTATCTGTTTTAACAATAAGAGAATATTTAACTTCTCCATCACATGAATTTTTACGATATATTAGTTCGCCATTTTCTTTTGGAATAATATATTGTTCTATAGATATTTTAACAGGACTAAAATTTGCAATATTTTCTAAGTCTATATTTTCAACAAGATATTTTTCTTGATTTTGTAAAGGATATGGACGATTAAGCATTGAATAAATATTATAGATAACTTTATTTATTTTTGTTTTAAAATCAGTTTCATTACCTATAATTTTTAAATTATCATGTAAAAGCCATGCTTCAAGAGTTTTCTTATCTCTTATACATGCTTCTTCTATGGATTCACTTCGTGCAGAATTATTATCTAAAGTATAAAACTCTTTTTTACCATTAGCAGCAGTTACAAGATGAATTACTAAATCATAAGATTTACAAACCTCAAATTGAGTTAGATTTCTTTCTTTTAATAATTCTATAAATTGTTCTTTAGTTACATAAGCTTTATCATCCATTATTCCCCTATCACATAATATAATGGTTTTCTTATCACTTTTTTTAGCTTCCTCTTCTGCATAACTTTCTAATTTTAATTGCAAATCAATTACCATTCTTTGAAATACAATATTATCTATTTTATTTTCTCCAAATGGTTTAATTCCCATATTAATAAGAATTGTAGCTGCCTCTGGAACAACTAAAACTCTATAATCTTTTTCCATAAATTCTAAAACAACCTCATCAATTGACGTAGTTTTTCCACCACATGGACCTCCAGTTAAAGCAATCTTTAAACATTTCATAAATACTCCTCTCCTGTAAGATACTATTTTATTTCTTCTTACATTTTAATTATATGTGTACGTTAATACACTTGTCAATAAAAAAATAAAAAAAGATATAAAAACTAATATCTTTATATCTAATTATTTATTCTTTTTAATAAAATATTTTTTACCATTAAATAAAACATCTGTATCTTCTGGATTAGCTAATGTTGCTATATATGATTCAACTAAATCCTCTAAAGATTCCATAGTATAAAACTTTTTCTCTGAAGAAGGATCTTCCATAGTAGAATCTGCTGAAGTTCTAACAAGCTCTTCATTTTGAAAATAAAATTTTACTTCTTTAGAATCTTCATAATCATATATTAAAGCTTGATTATTTTTAGGATTATTTCTTATAAATAATCTTGCATCTTTTAAATCGCTACTTTCTTGAGTTATTTTAATTCTATTATATTCTTCTTGTGAAATATTAAAAACTCTATATGAATTTTTTTTAAAATTAGATAAAACATCATATAAAGAATAATCTGCTATTGATAAAATTTGCTTATCTTCTAAAATAACTCTTTGTTCTTTTGGTACTCTTCCAACTACTAAATCATAGGACTCTTCATTTATTTTCTTTTCTATTGAATGAAAATCAAAACTTTGACTAATAATATTTAAAATATCAAAATTAGCACAAATTATAGCTTTTGAAAATAAATCTTTATTCATTTGTTCAACATACTCTTTAGCAGATTTAAAATCATCAAAAACCTTAAAAACAGTTTCTTTATTACCAGAAGATAACGCTTTTATTCTTTTTACTTCCTTTTCATTTACTTCAAATGGAAATAAAACTTCATAATATTTTTCTATATTTCCATCTAAAGAATTTTCACATACTTCTTTTATAACATAACATTTTGAAACTATATGTCCTATTAGCAACCCATCAGAACTTTTTATTGGCATTGCAGTATATTTAATTGGATAATTATATTTCACTTTTATCACCTCTAATTATTATTCTAATTATTAACTATAATTAACCTCTTCTGGACTTAAGATAATATCATAAAATTCTTATATAATCAAGAAAAAAAACACTTAAAAAATAATAAAAGTGTTCAATATATTTTATTTAAATGATCTTTTTACATTATCAATAGAAGTACCTGATATTTCTTCACCTGTTAAATATGCTTTTAACTTATCTTCACCTATAATATGCATAAGCTGTTCTTGTAATTCAGAATTATACTCAATTATTCTTGAAATAGCCGTACTATTTTCACCACGTAATACTAAAGCTCCTTTATGACTATAAATAAATGGTTTAATCTTAGAATCACTAAAATTAATAGTATACATAAAATTATTATCTTTAAAGAAATAAGCATCTCCATTTCCAACACAATCAATTGCATCTAGTAAAACAGCCGACTCCCTAGTAGACCATAAATCACATTTTGATGGATAATTGCCAATTGGAATGTGTTTATCTGGCATTATTTCATAAGAAATATTTTTCTCATCTAATAAATTAGTAATATACTCTTTAACTTCCAAAGAATTTGCTTTCTTACTCATAATATTTACTCTTTGTAAAGCAACTAATCTACTATCATATAAATTAATACCGTTTTGAAGATCTTCTAATGTATAAGATTTATCAGTAAAAAGAATAAAACCATCCCAAATAAATCTTATATCTCTTTTATTTCCTTCAATAATATTTGAATTAAATCCATTATCAAAAAAACAAAAACATTTCTTTCCTTCCATACCTTCAAAAGAATAATTTATTTGTTCAACATTTCTTACTGAAAAAAAATCAGGTAACTTATTAGCTTCATAATAAGGAATTTCATCCCTACTTTTTAAATCTAAAAATTGATTAATTAAATCTAATTGGTATTCAACAGTATATTTATTATCTGCACTCAAACTACTCTCTAACAAAGATTTAACTTCATCTAAATCAAAAGAAGCTTCAATTACACTTAAAAGATTAGTAATTCTTTCTAATTCTCTTAAATTATTTTTTTCTTTTAAAGTTGCTACTCCATAAACATTCATACAAGCAGCCTCTCTTTGTTCATATCTTTCGTACAACGGTTGTAATTCTTTAATTAAATTACATCTTTTTAGCGTTAAAAATTCAATAAACTCTATTTTATTTTTTTCCATACTTTATTCCTTTCTCTTTCCTATAATATTATCAAACAAATTAATTTTCATCAACTGATTACAAAGTATTTATATAATAGTTAAATATAATTTAATTTTTTAAAAAGCTTAAATATATTATTAATAACTATGTTAAAATATAAAAAGAGGTGTCTTATGAAAATAAATGGAAATATTATCGCTCATAGAGGAGTACACGACAATAAAAAAACTCCAGAAAATTCTTTAGAAGCTTTTCAAAAAGCAATAGAATATAATTATCCAATCGAACTTGATGTTCAACTTACTAAAGATAATATTTTAGTAGTTTTTCATGATTTCACATTAACAAGAATGACTAAAAATACAAACTATATTCAAGATACAAACTATCAAGATATTAAAGATTTAAAACTTTTAAATACAAATGAAAAAATTCCAACTCTAAAAGAAGTTCTAGAGCTTGTTGATAATAAACTTCTTATAGATATTGAAATAAAAAATACAAATAAAATAAAGGAAACGTGTGATATCTTAATAAATGAATTAAAAAACTATTCTAATTATATTATAAAATCTTTTAATCCAAGAATAGTAAAATACTTAAAAACAAACTATAAAGAATTAGAAGTAGGATTATTAATTACAGATAAATCTAATAATTTTTTATATAATAAACTTCTAAAAAGTAATTTTATTTTAAAATACTGTAATCCTGACTTTTTAGCTATTTCAAAAACTTTATTAGATAATAAGAAATTTAGAAAACTATCTAAAAGTATCCCTACTCTTATCTGGACAATAGAAGATAAAAAAGAAATTATAGATAATAATTTAATTTATATTTGTAACAATTTACCATATATAAATTTTTAAAAACATTATTGTTTTCTTTTTATTTTATGAGAAATAGTATACGAACCTAATTCACCTGTTTCAGAAACACCAATAATAAATTGATTCGCCATAATACTTTGTGGCAACTCCATTTTATTTATCAAATCATATGCTTCTTAATACTATTAGTATTATTATCCATAAATAATGTTGTATGATATTTATAATCTAAATCATATTCACGTAATATTACATTATATTTTTCTAATAAAAGATTATTTAAATCATCATGAACTTTTAACTAATATAAGTATAATATAAATTATCAAAATTGTTCGCTTGTTTTAGTTTTTCCTTTATAGTATAATTTTTATTAGGAAATACTAAACTGTTGAGTACTTGCCTCCAACTTATGAGAAAGGAGGCTTGATATTATGAAGAAAAAAGATTTGTTAATCTCATTTCTAATATTAATTATCATTTTATTAATAGTCTCTTTAATGATTCTATGCATAAAAAAATAGTACTCAATTTACTTACGTAGATTAAGTACTTTACACATTTAATTTGGTAAGTACTCAACTAGGCAAAGTTAAGTATTTCCCTTTTTTATTTTATGCAAGTTTCCTTGACATATTCATAATAACATAAATACACATCATTATCAAGTGCTTTGTTACTCACATGTTTACTATCATAATGGTGTTCAGAAAGGGATTCGAACCCTTAACATTTCCGTCGGAGAGAAATATTTTATCCACTTAGACTATCTGAACATTTAAGAGGTTAATTATTCCTCATCTTCACATTCTGTTCCAAATTTCTTAGCTAATGTTAACCATTTTTCTACTTTAGCTTTACCATTTTCAATGATATTATCTTCTTCACCTTCTATTTCTAAAAGTTTTTCAACATCTATTTTATCATAATTTATTGTTATATCACTTATTACTGTAGTATCTCCTCTATCCACCTTAGCATCATAATATTCTAATCCTTCATAGTTTTCATGAATTTTTTTATAAGCATCTTCATATAAATCTAAACTTTCATCACTTGCAGAAATAACTTTTTCTTCTGAATGTAATATATTTAAATCTTCACCAGTATAATAAAGATCATATTTTAATTCAACTTCTACTCCAGAGTTTGCTGATGCTTTTCTGCTACAATGCATCACTTGCATTTTACTAGTATTAACTTTATGACCATTACTAACTACTTTATTATCATCATCACTACACCCTGTAACTAAAAATAAACTTATCAAAAATATTATTACTATACTAATTTTTTTCATCATTATTTGCCTCCTCAATAAATTTTAAAATCTTTTTCTGATTTTTTAAAAGTAATTCTAAATCATCATGAAGAGATTCTAAAATTAATTCACTTTTTAAATCAGTTCGATAATCATTTTGATTTCTTAAACTATCTTTTTCAGCCTGTCTATTTTGACTCATCATGATAATTGGTGCTTGTAATGCTGCAATACAAGAAAGAAGTAAATTAAGTAAAATGAATGGATACTCATCAACTTTAGCATCGCCTTTTAAAAGTACAGTATTTAAAACTATCCAAAAAATTAAAAAAGCACTAAACCCTAAAATAAACCCCCAAGAACCAGCTATTTCACTTACTTTATCAGCTACTCTATCACCAAAAGTCATTTTTGCTTCTTCTTGTTTATCAACATCAATACTAATCGGTTGATCTATCAAAAGATCCAATAACTCTTCTTCATCTTTTATATCCATAGAATTATTTTTAAGTAACATTTGAACTATCTCTTTTTTTGTTTTTCTTTTTTCCATTTATCTTCACCATATAAATTATATCATAATATTTTTTTTACTTCTACTTTTTTATTTTCACATTAGGTTTTATCTTCTTTTGTAATTTCTCTAAGCTTGTATTTTTAATATCCACTACTTCCTGAACTGTAATATTTAACTTTAACGCTACTTCCTCTTTCGTAAACTGTTTCTGATAAAATAATATAATAACCTTTTGTTCTATAAAAGAAAGAGTTAATATACTTTCAAATAATTCATTACTTATATATTCTCTGTCAACACTATTTTTGGAAACTATAAAATCTAACTTAGTTTTTTCATCGTTATTTAACATTTGATTTAAACTTATATCTTTAATTTCTTCAAGATACTTTAAAATTTTATTAAATAATTTACCTCTTATATAATTATTCAAATAATTATTAATTTCCTCTAAACTATTACTATTAGTTTTTTCGATAAATTCAAGTATTAATAAATACAATTGACACTTTAATTCTTCTTTTACCTCTTGATTAAAAAGTGAGTATGCTTCTAATAAATTATTTAAAATATCTATACAAGATAAATAAACTTTTTCAATAATTAAATTTCTCGTATCACTTAAACCACTTTTATAATAACCAATTAATAATAGTAAATCCATATCCTTTGATACATTTTCCATAATTATTTTTTTTATTTGTTCATCATTAATAATTAACTTATTAACATTTAAAGTTCCAAAATACCAAATAAAATTTATAGCCTTTTTATAAGAAAAACCATATCCTACTAATTTATTTAAACATTCTTCATCGATTGATAAATTCTTAGCAATTTTTAAACAAGTATTATAATCTATCTCTTCTAAACTTTTGAATAAATCATTACGTAATTTTATTCTACATTTATAAAGACATTTATTTACTATTTCATCAGATAAATTATAATCATCCACTCTCATATGACTTAAATAATACATAAAAATTTTATAAGAGCAATTAACTCTTTTTAAAAAATCTATAAGTTTTTCTCCTTTATAAAAAAACTTTTCATTATCAATATATCTAATTTTATAATAATTTATAGCAGTGATAACAACTTCTTCTTGTGTAAAAGAAGGATATTCTTTCTTTACAAAGCTAATATATGATTTTACAGTTGAATAATTATAATTATTTATTATACAATATTGTCTTAAACTTAGTCCTGCTATTTTATAACTTCCATTTATCTTTACAGGAGCATTTTCAAAATAAGCTTTCATTTTATCTTTTGCATCATTCTCATCCAAATCTTTAATTTGACGATAAATATAAGGATAATCATAACCATTTAACTCACAATATCTTTTTAAAGACATAGCATTATAAAAAAATTTACATCTTGTATCAGTATAATCTTCAATAGCAATAATAACAGCAGCATCATTTTCTATATCTTTATTATATTTCTTTATTTTTCTAATTCTTGAAAGAATCGTTGAATAATTAAGATCATTTTCTCTACAATAATCTCTTAAATTTTGACCTTTATAAAAATACTGTGTTTTTCGTGGTGTTTTTTTAAGTAACAGAACAGTCTGTTTAACTAGCTCATCTTTATCTGTAATTTCACTTTTAAGTTTATTTAATATTGAAAAAGCTGTATTATATGAATATCCATTTAAATTACACCATTCTTTAAAAAGTAGCCCTTCATAATAATAAAAGGTATTCATATTTTTTAAATAATCTTTTAATGCTTCTAATAAATCATCAACAATTAAATATTTATTCTTGTTTCTAGCAATAAAACTAGTTGCTGTACTATAAGAATAACCCTTTAAAAGACACCATTCTTTTAAAGGTATATTTGCAATAAAATATTTTACTTTTGCCATAACAACCCCTCTTTTTAATACGCTATTATAACACATTTAACAAAAAAATAAATATTTTCACTAAATATTTATTTTTAAAAATTCTTTTAATTTTTCTTTATATACTTTCTCTATATCAAAATCCAGTCCATTTAAAAATCCATGATAAGTAAAAGGAATTTCTACAACTTCACAATTTTCTTGTAAAAGAGTATTCAAATACTTTACTTCATCTATTAAAAAATCAACACTACCACATATAATCAAAGTTCTAGGATAATTAGAAAAGTCTTTTTTTAATAACGGAAATATATTACTATCTTTATAATCTTTTTTATATTTTAATTTATTTTTATAAAACTCTTCTACATTACTTAAAATACTTTTATTATAATCATCACAATCATTTATAGATAAAAACTTACTTTTACCAAAATATTCACCTGATAACAATGGATAAAAAAGAATTTGTCCAGCAATTTCTATATAATCTTTATTCATATTATTTATCAAATATAATATAGCTGTTGCTCCTGTTGAATCACCAGCAACAAAAATATTTTCTTTAGAAATATTATTTTTTAATAATTCTTGATAAATAAATTTAAATGTTTCATATATTTTTTTATATAAATCTAATAAATATAAATTTTTATAATCTTTATAATCTATCTCTATAATTAATTGATTATATTCTTTAGCAAATTTTTCTAAATAAAAATTATCTCCTAAAACATTCTTAGTAATATTACTATCCCCTTCAATATAAATTAAAATATTATTTAAATTCGATACTTTTTTAGGATAATAAACTTTTAAAGGTAGTAAATCTTGGTCTATAATTATTTTATAATTACTAATATTTTTTTTAGAAATACTTGGATGTAGAATTTCTCTTATACTTTTATATAAATTACATTTAAAAAATAATTCAGACTCTTTCATATTACCACCACTTTTATAATAACATAAAAAGAAAACTTACTAATTATAAGCTTTCTTTATTTTACACTATTTACCATTATTATTAAGATTTTCCTTCATTAATTTTTTAATTTCTTCATAAAGTCTTTGATTTTCTTTTTCTAAATCACTACCTATTTTAAAACTTTTTCCAATTCTAATTACCAAATTCTTACTTCTAAATTTATATTCTCCTGTTATAGCATAAGGGACTAAATAAGAATTTGTCTTACTTGCCATTGATACTGCTCCAAACTTAAAAGGTAAAAGTAAATTAGAAAAATATTCTTCTGTTGTTATACGTTTATTTATAATTAAATCTTTTAAAAATTCATCAATCTCAAATATATTATCAATAAATTCATCTTTAGTAATAATTTTTTTTAATAATAAATCTTCTAAAAAATTATACTGTGATGTTTTATTTTTCTTTAATTTTATTAATGCTTCTTGATAAGGTAAATTATCTTTCAAATATAAATTATAAATTTCTTTAATTTTTTCTTCTTTTAATCCATTTCTTGTTCCTTCTGGAAAAAGTCCTAAAGCTAAGTTATTATTTAATACTTCTATTGCTTTATTTGTTGCCTTTTCGTCCTTTTTACTCCTATCAACTGGAATACAACCTACATTTTTAAAAAACCAAGCAAACTTACTCTCAAAATATTCTTTTTTTGCCATAAAATGTAAAACTCTTTTTGTACTTATAATTACATTACATTGATCCATTAAATGAATATGGTTTCCAACCATTAATATTGATCCCCTATCAGGAATATTTTCTGCTCCAATTATTTTAGGATTATACCATAACTTATAAATAATTCCTAAAATAGGTTTTAATATTTTATATAAAAACATTTTTTCCTTCTTCATTTTCTTCTCCTATTAAATATTTTTCTGAAGATTTTTACTAATTATATGCATTAACTTTTTATTTTCATCATCTAAAGTTTTACTATCTTTAATTTTATAAGGCTTTAAAAACTCTATTTTAATACTCTTTTTAAATAATTTATATTTACCAGTAATAGTAAAAGGAACTAAATAAGAATTTGTTTTACTAGCCATTTTCACTGCTCCTATTTTAAAAGACATAATAATATCATTACTTCTATTAATTGTTCCTTCTGGAAAAATTCCAATCACATTATTTTTTTCTAAAGTTTTGTAACCTAAACTAAGAGCTTCTTTATCATGAATCTTTCTATTTACAGAAATACATCCCATTGCCTTTACTATTGGCTTTGTAATTCCATGAAACAATTCATCTTTACATAAAAAATGAACTTGTCTCTTATTAATAGCAATTAACGCTATAGGATCTAGCCATTTAGTATGATTTCCAGCTAAAACTACTCCTCCACTAGAAGGTATATTTTCAATTCCCAAAACAACAGGTCGAAATAATATTTTAAATAAAAAACTAATAAACGGTCTAATAATTTTATAAAAATACGTATCCATAAACACCTCGTAATGATTATTAAAATAAATATATCAAAGAAATACTAAATTAACAATAAAAAAGCATTCAATTATAATAATTGATGCTCTTTAAACTTTTTGTTTTAACTTTTTCTTCTTTTCTTATTGTATAAACATCCAAATCATTTTCTTGATAATACTGAATACATCTTAAAACTGCAATATCAGAATCAAAATGCTTTTTAAAAATCTCCATTTCTTCATTAGTAAGTTTAAATAAACTACAAAATCGTTGAACAGAAAAAGAATTCTCCCTTAACATTTTATTGATAATTTCTTCACGGCTTAATATTTTATCAATTGAAATACACCTTGCTGCATACATATTATAATATCCATAATAATCATCATAATATTCTACTACATCTTCATAACTAGTAACACAACAAAGTTTGATTTCTTGATCTCGAGCAGGAAAATAACGAAGAGTATCCTCTAAATTTTTACAAAAATGATAACCATTCCCATCATTACCAAACTTTAATTTACCGACTACCCTATAAATTTTTCCTTCTTTGAATGTAAGACCAATTCTATTTGTCATATTATAATTAAATGCTTTATATCCTTTAATTATCTTATTTTCCATAATAAATGCCTACTTTAAAAATTTCTCATTAATCTTTCTAATAAAATTATAATCTTTTTTTCTAATTATTTTTATTGTTTGCGTCCTCATTGATGTCTCTATTTTTGTAACATTATTATAAAATTTATTATCCCCATCAATTGTAACAATCAAATTACCATTATTTCTTTTAGGAACAAGTTTAATAATTTTATTTGATGGAATTATAACAGAATTTGTTAAACCATGATAACTTTTATTATTTAAAGGAGCTATTGGAGTAATTTGTAAAGTATTAAAAGTATTATAAACAAAACTACCACCAAAACTAAGATTATATGCAGTTGAACCAAAAGAAGTTGCTATTAAAATGCCATCTCCTGTATAATGCTCTAAAAATATATCATCTACTAAAATATCTAAACTAGTTGTATTTAAAGCTTCATCTCTAATAACAATCTCATTTAAAGAAAACATTTTTGAAGTAGAAGTATTAGTTACAATTAGAACCTCTTGCACACCTATTTCTTCATAAGTATATTCGCCCCTAGATAGATTAGCTACAAAATCCCCTATTTCATCAACACTAATATCTTGAGCAAAACCTAATGTTCCTGCATTAACCCCAACATAAAAAATTTCATTATTAAAATTACAATCCTTTACCATTCTTAAAAACGAGCCATCTCCACCTATGGCTATGCCTAAATCAAAATCATCATCAACTATTTGAAATTTCTTTTTTTTAAGTACTTCAACCAGTTCTTTAGCAACCTTACGAGATTTTATATTATTATTTATAAATAATTTTACTTTATTTATTTTTTTCATTTTTCTTATATTTAAATAAATATGATGGACGATGTCCTTCTCCTGTTTTCATTTTATTAGTTTTTTCTACCTTATCAGCAATAATTCTACGAAAAGCAGGATCTAATAATTTTTTATTAAGTATTACTTCATAAACTTGTTGAAGTTCTCCAAGTGTAAAATATGTAGGCATCATATTAAAGACAACATCAGTATAATTTATTTTATTACGAATTCTTTCCAAACCACTTAAAATAACTAAATCATGATCAAAGGCAATATTATCATTTGTTTTAGTAACAAATTGATAACGATCAGTTGTTTTTTCTTTTAAAACTTTTTTAATACTTAAGCTAATCGTATCAAAACCATTATCAAGTGTTAAATGAACAACATTATTTTTTTCTTCATATAAAACGATATCAAACCAAGATGCATGTTCAACTTTCTCAGTTAATTTTTCTTTATCAACTAAAGCAACAAAAGAAGTAGAAACAACACGCATACGTGGATCTCTGTTAATAGAATCATATGTATATAATTGTTCCAAATAAATATTTGATAAATTAGTTTCTCTTTTCAATACTTTTTTAGCACACTCTTCTAATGTTTCTGTCTTAGGATTTAAAAAACCTCCTGGTAAACACCATTTACCCTTATAAGGATAATCATCTCTTTTTACTAATAAAACACTCATCATTTTACGAGCATTTTTACGATAATTAGTTGTCTCTTGATTCGAAACACTTAGTATTAAAATATCAGCAGTCATCGATAGCTTTTCAAATTCATCGGAATTATAATTTTTTAAAAATTCCTCTTCTGTTTGATATTTTTCCATACTACCACCTCACTTCTAAATAAATTATACACATACTCCTATTTTTTTTCAATAATCATCTATTGATTTAAAATCTCTAAAATCAAATCATTAATCTTTGTTATAATTAGTTCTTTATTTTTCTCACGACTTTGTACTAAAACTTTAATAGTAGTATTATAGTATTTATCTTTTTCTTTATCATATATACTTACAAATACAATATCATTTTCTCCTTCTGGATTACTACCATCATTTGAATTTAGTTTTCCAGTAATTCCAACTCCAAAATCACTATTTGTAAAAACACTAATATTTTTACTCATTTCTTCTGCTGTTTCCATACTATAAACACTATATTTATCAATTATTTCACTAGATACTCCCATTTTAATTTTAAATTCATTAGAATAAGTTACTGCACTAAATTTTAAAACTTCACTAGCCCCTGCTATATTAGTAATTGCATTTGCAACACCACCACCTGTACAAGACTCCATTGTACTAATAGTTTTACCTAAATCAAGTAATTTTTCTACTAATTCTTTTAACATATTATCTCTCCTCAATCTTTAGAATATACATTTTTTAGCATTTTATAATTTACATATATAAATTATTTTCAATTATATAATCTGTTATATCACAATCTAAATATTTATCTAATAAATGATACTTTCCATCACTTATTAATTTTCTAATCTCAGTTGATGATAAATCATAAGGAGGAATTCTAGCAACTAAAATATTATCAGTATACTTAGAATATTTTTTTAAAATACTTTCTAAATTATCAGTGTTTCTAGCAATAACAATAATTTTATAATTTTTTAATATTTCTTCTCCATTTTTCCATTTATCAATATAACTCAAATTATCTGCACCACATATAAAATATATCTCATCATTTAAATATTTATTTTTAAAATAATCAAGTGTTTCACATGTATATACAACATTCTCACTAAATTCATAATTACTAACAGAAAAATTTTTATTTTTTTGAGTAAGTATTTTCAACATATCAAAACGATTTTCATTAGGTAATAAATTAGACTTATATTTATACTTTATTCCTGTTGGAACAAAGATAATTTTATCAAGATAACCCTGTTTAATTAATTCCTCACCTATATTAATATGCATATTATGAGGAGGATTAAAACTACCTCCAAAAATACCTATTTTCATAAATATCACTTTCCTTATTAATTGTTTTCAAATTCTAATTTCTTTTTTTGTTTTATTTTTTTAATTACTTTTTCTTTACCATTCCATAATCCTTCAATATCTTCTTTTTTATTAAGAGTATTTATAATTTCTGCAATATACTTAGAACAATCTACTTCTTGATACCAATTTTTATTTGTAATACTTTCTGGAACATAACTTAAATTAGTTGAATATAATTTGTTGAATAGCCCATGATTAAAAGCTTCTACAAATTTTTCAGTTCCTTCTGTAAATAATGCAAATGTTGCTATTAAAAATATTTTGTCTGCTCCTTTTTTTCGTAAATTAGAAGCAACTTCTAAAATTGAACCACCTGATGCTATCATATCATCTACTATAATAACATCTTTTCCTCTAGGATCTGCTCCCATATACATATGCTCAACTATTGGATTTTTACCGTCAACAACTTTTGATAAATCACGTCTTTTATAAAAAACTCCGACATCACTTTCCAACATATCAGCATAATATCTTGCTCTCTCCATAGCTCCCATATCTGGACTAATTACTAACAAATCTTTTATCTCTTCATTATCAATCAATTCTTCTAATATTCTATGTGTTGGATAAAAATTTTCAAAAGGAAGACGAGGTATAGCATTAGAAACACTTGGATCATGTGCATCAAAAGTTATAATATTATTAACTCCAATATGTTCAAGTTCTTGTAATGCTATAGCACAATCAAGCGATTCATTACCTTTTCTTTTATGCTGACGAGATTCATAAAGTAGTGGCATCAAAACATTTATTTTAGACGCATGACCACTAGTTGCAGCAATACATCTTTTAATATCTTCATAATGTTCATCAGGCGACATATAATGAGTTCTCCCATGATAGTTATAGCTAATATCATAATTTCCAACATCACTTAATATATATAAATCTGTATTATTAACACTTTCATTAATTTTAACCTTACCTTCCCCATTACCAAATCGGTCTGGTTTAAAATCCACTAAAAAACTATTATCAGTTTTATTTATCCTTTTTAATTCATAATCAATACTTTCACCCAACTTTTTACAATTAGGCATAACAATTAACTTTAATTTTCTACTATTCATAAAAATATAATCCTCTCTTTTTTATTTCTTTTACTTTTATTTATAACTTTCAATTTTACCAATTTAATTACTAACAATATTCTTCTTATTAATATTTTGTTAATATCTGATTTTAAAAAAATATCAATCGTGTTATTAATATTATATTAATAACATAATAAAATGTCAACACTTTTTTATATATTTCCAAATAAAAACTTTCAAAACACCTAAAATATTTATATAATCTTAAAGTTAAGGCCCATAAAAAATAAACTAGTTTTAAAAATATTTCTTATAAATATTGTTATAATTCCTTATATAAAAAAATTTTGATATCATATATTTCTTCTATACCTCATTATAGTTTTAAATTAATTTTACTACTCTACAATAATTTATCAAACTATAATAAAGCTATTGTATTAAAAACAAATGTTCGGTATAATTAATTCAGGAATATTTAGTTAGTTTAGGTACTATTCTCCTTTACTTTAAAAAGTGAAAGGAGGTGAAAATTATGAAAAAAACAGAGAAATATCTTTGTACTATCATAATTCTCCTTATTATTGTGATTTTAATCATTTTAATAAAAATAGTACCAACTGTTTAAAGTCGGTACTTGAACATTTATTTTTTGGAATAGTACCTAACTCTTCAAAACTAGGTATTCCTTTTTTATTTTATGCAAGTTTCCTTGACATATTCATTATAACATTATTAATAGAATATTAGCAAGTATTTTCTTTAAACGCAAATTATTCAAAATTAAATAAATATAAGACTTACATATAATAATAATTTAATCAAAATTTAATAATTTGTAGATTTTTTTATAAAAAAACATCGTATTTTTTTTAGCCACTTTTAATAAGTTCTTAAATATCTTTATAACCTTTATTTATAGAGGTTTATTATACTTTTGGTTTTGGGAGATATTCACGTATATTTTTATAATTCCTTATATTTTTACTTTCAAAAGTAGTAAATAAGTAGTAAAATTTTAAAACTTTCAAAGATTAATTTTAAATATTTAAAAAATACTATGCAATATCATAGTATCAAAGTATATCCTGTGAGCGAGACTAGTGGCATAACCACTAAAGTCCCCGCCATAATAAGGATAGTATTACCCTTATTATGTAGCACGAAGCGCGTAGCATAATTTTTTTCTTATTTATAATATATCTAAGATTTTATCTATTTTGCTTTTCTCTTATTTAAAATATTTTCATCATCACGTTTAACCATTTGAGAATTTACCTCATTTAGCGTTAGTAACATTCCAAGTTTAGGAATTTTTTCTTGCTTATAATCTACTAGTATTTCTGTTAATGCTACCATATCAACAACATATGGCAAATCAAAATATCCTTCTGCACTATCTCCCGCAATAAATCCAGTAAATATTTCTTGGTATTTTATCACACCATTTATAACTATAGGTTCAAAAATATAATTTTGAGAAGTCTTTTTAACCATCGGCCCAAATTCAGTAACGTCACTAGAAATAACCTCTAGTTTCCCTACAACTAAGTTTTCAGCATCATATATTTCTGCCATTACATAATTTTTAGGCGAAAAGGTAAATTCATCTTTCTTTGCAATTTTATCAACTAATTTATCAACCAAATTTTTTATATCCACATTCAAAACCTCCTTTGTTAATAAACAATCTCTATTTTACATCATTTTATAAAAATTTAAAATAATAATATTCAAATTCGAATTAATTTCATGTATAAAATAAATATTATTTGTAAAGTAGTAAATTAGTAGTAAAATGCTTTTCTAATTTATATTTATTACTTATAAATAAAGGACTGTCACGCAATAACTAAACTTTTATAATAAAAAAGAACTATTTTGATAGTTCCTTTAATTCTTCTATTTCTTTTAACCAAATAGCATAACTAGCATCACTTGGCATTCTAAGATCTCCTCTTGGAGATAGAGAAATACTTCCTACTTTCACACCATCTGGTACACAATTACGTTTAAACTGTTGAGTAAAAAATCTTTTTATAAATACTTCTAACCATTTTAATATTTCTGTATTTTTAAAACTTTCTTTAAAAGTATTTTTAGCAAGATAATAAATTTTCTTTGGAGTTGCTCCATATCTTAAGAAATGATATAAGAAAAAGTCATGTAAAACATAAGGACCAATACTTGATTCTGTTTCTTGTAATATATTTCCTGCTTCATCTGGAGGTAATAATTCTGGAGAAATTGGTGTATCCAAAATATCATAAATTATTTCTTTCTTTTTTATATCAGCAGTATCAGCAACCCATCTTACTAAATACCTAACAAGTGTTTTAGGAATAGATGTATTTACTGAATACATACTCATATGGTCTCCGTTATAAGTACACCAACCTAATGCTAATTCTGATAAGTCACCTGTTCCGATAACAAGGCCACCTTCCATATTCGCTATATCCATTAAAATTTGAGTTCTCTCACGTGCTTGAGTATTTTCATAAGCAATTGTTCTATCATTTTCATCAAGTCCAATATCTTTCATATGTTGAATACAAGCAGCTTTGATATCTATTTCTTTTAGAGTTGCTCCATACTCACGAACAAACTCACAAGAATTATTATATGTTCTTCCTGTTGTACCAAAACCTGGCATTGTAACTCCAATAATATTTTTCATATCCATTCCAATTTTTTTAAACGCTTCAACTATAACTAAGAAAGCTAATGTTGAATCTAGTCCACCTGAAATTCCAATTACACATTTTGGTTTTCCTAATGTTAAAAGTCTTCTAGCAAGAGCAGATGCTTGAATAGTAAAAATTTCTCTACATCTTTCATCTCTTTTTACTTCTGTTTTTGGAACAAACGGATACTCTGGATAAGTTCTTGATAATTCTTTTTTTGAATCAATTACTTCTATATCTATGTAACGATATTTCTCATTTCCAACTACACCCATATAACTTATATTTTTATTACGATCATTATTTATTTTTGAAACATCAATATCTGTATAAATTAAATTACTTTCTAAACTAAACCTTTCATTCTCACATAAAAGTGAACCACTTTCATAAATCATACTTGCTCCACTAAATAAAATATCAGATGTTGATTCCATAATTCCACTTGATGTATATACATAAGCACTAATAGTTTTAGCAGATTGCATAGAAACTAAATTTTTTCGATACTCATATTTACCAATAACTTCATTACTACTACTTAAATTAAAGATGATATTTGCTCCATGTAAGGTATGAGCATTACTTGGTGGATTTACACACCATAAGTCTTCACAAATTTCTATTCCAAAACAAACTTCTTTATCTTTAAACAAAATATTAGTGCCAATCGGAACTATTTGATCCAAAATATTTATTTCATTACTAATTAAATTACTACTAGATTGAAACCATCTTTTTTCATAAAATTCTGAATAGTTTGGTACATAAGTTTTTGGAACAATTCCTAAAATCTTTCCCTTACTTATAACTACTCCACAATTAAACATTTGATTATCTACTCTAATGGGCATACCTAAAATACTAATAATATTAATTTTCTCAGTTTCCTTTAAGATTGTTTTTAAAGCTTCATATGCCTCATCAATCAAACAGTCTTGTAAAAATAAATCCTGACAAGTATAACCTGTTAGACTTAATTCTGGAGTAGTAACAATCCCTACTCCTTTCTTTGTTGCATCTTTAATCATCTTTATAATTTCTTTAGCATTTTCTATTGGATTAGCTAAAGCTAAGCGATTAACTATAGCTCCTACTCTAATGAATCCATATTCTCTCATATAAATCTCTCCTTTTCATTTTTAACTTTATTAAATTAAAACTCAACATTATCCACTTTTATTATAATATCACTTTCTTTATAAAATTTACAATTATTCATTATAGTTTCAATAAATAAATCTCATCATTATATTTTTTTATTATATTTTTCTAAATTATATTAACTTTTTATAAACCTTAAGATTTTTTGAATCTCCAAATTGTTCTTCCAATTCAAGAAATCTTAAATGTAGAGTATCTTCTATTTGAAACTTTCTAATATTTTCTTGATAAAATTCTGAATTATAATATAACCATTGATAATAAAACATTTCATATTCCATACGTTGTCGATTTTCTTGATTTTTTTCTAAAAAAGCCCTTTTAGAATTATAAAAATCATAATCATCTTCAGAAACTAATTCTTTATAATCATCCCAAATTTTAGTACCTCTAAAAGGCATTAAAAAGTTTCCACAAACCATTTCAGGACGAAGTTCAATAAATCTATCTAATAATTTAGAATAGAATTCATCACTTTCTGCTTGGGTTCTTACTTTTAAGGGATTAACGATGAAAGATAAATAAACCATAATATCATTATCATGAAGTATTCTACAAGCTTCATTTAAAGTTTTATTTTTAGTATAATCAACTGTAATATCTTCTAAACCTAAGCATACCATATAAACATTATTTTCTTTCATAAATTTAACTGTTTCTTCATTTAAAAGATTAGCTGATGCAAAAAGATAGATCTTAGCTCCCATTTCATTAATTGCTTGAAGACGTTCCCTCCAATCTTTTTGAAGAGGAAAATTTTCATCACGAATAAAAACAAATTTAGGATTAAATTGCTTTAAATATGCAACTTCTTTTTTTATCAAATCAAGGGGTTTTGACATTAGTTTATCACACATTAAAGGACTACAACAAAAATCACATTTAAAGGGACATCCTTGAGATGTATTTATAGATGTACAAATATCATCAATTTTTTTATCAGAAATTATTTGTTGATTATTTTTTATATCATACAAATCATATCTTGGAATTTTTTTATTAGTAGTTATTCCTTTGATAATATTTCCTTCTTGAGCAATGCTTTGATACCAATCATCACAAGGACCTACCATCACTTTTTTAGCATATGGTACAAATTCTTCTGGATTAATCGTTGGTTCATATCCACCTACAATAATTTTTTCGCGATCATGCTTCTTAGCCCATTCTTTAAATTAATTCATTCCAGTAATATATACTGAACAAGCATAATTTTCTACTTCTTCATCATTAAAATCTTTGTTTTCCATGGAATAAATTACATTATCCCCTTCAGGTAGAACCGTAAGTAATGACGGTTCTAAACCTAGGGATGTATCTTGTCTTGGAAAAGTCATTCCAATTTTTTTTCATAATAACACACTCTTTCTTTTATTATCTCTTTATATACTTTTTAGCAAGATTTAGAGTGTACTTTGTTTGAATGTCGGTAATATATCCTTTCTCTAACAATTCAAATACTTCATCAATAGTACATTCTAAATATCTTATTGCTTCATTTTCATCTAAATGTTGATCTTGTTTTTTTTGACACCCTAAAGCTAAATAATTGTAATTATATGCACATACTCCACAAGATTGGTCTTGATAGAATTTATCTAATAAGACCATTTCTTCTGAAATATAACCAGTTTCTTCTGTAACTTCTCTAGCTCCACCATAAACTGGGTCTTCTCCTTCTTCAATATAACCAGACGGAAACTCTACACAAACTGATTCATGAGTACTGCTCCTTGACTGAATAACTAAAACGACATTGTTATCTTTTGTTACTGGCATAACAACCGCTGCACTTTTATTTTTTCCACCTTTTAAAATCTTTTCTCGTGGTATTTTCATCCCGTTAGCAAGTTCCACCATATATTTTTCAACATTTATAAAACCTTCTTTTCTTTGCAATTTACCATCAATATTGATATATTCAGGTTCTATAAGAGTCCTACGTACCGTTTTCAACTCATTAATATAATTATGTAGTTGTTTTAATTTTTCTTTACGCATACTAATTCACCAAACTTTACTTTTTTATCTTTTGATAAGATTTTTCTTCAACTTCTTCTTGATGTAATTTAATAAGTTCATTTTTTAATTCTCTTAATTTATTAGATAAATCTACATAATATTCACTAGGTTTAGAAATACGTGTAACTTCTGGATATAAACTTTCATATTCTTGATGACAATATGTTTGTTTTTCCTTTATAGATGGATCTTTGTATACTAATTTTCCATCTTTAAAAATTGGCTCTAATAATGGACGAACATTATAATTTTTAAGTGTAGTTTTTTTCCATGTTTCAACTGGATGAACAAGAGTATATTGATTATCTGCAATTTTTTCTTCTGCTAATGTAATAACATCACCTAAAGCATAACCAGTATCTTTGTCATAGAAACGATAAACTCTTTTTCTTGCTGGATTGATAGTTTTAATACTATCTTCACTTACTTTAATTCTATCTTCTATAACACCATCTTTTTCTACAGCTACTAATTTATATACTCCACCAACTCTTTCATTTGGAGCTGCAATATTATCACCTGCTCCTATTGAATCAATTACTGCACCTTGTTTTAATAAGTCACTGATACTGTATTCATTTAAACCATTAGATAAGCAAATTGTTGCATCAGGATAACCTGCCTCATCTAACATTTTTCTTGCTTCTTTTGATAAATAAGCTAAATCTCCACTATCAATTCTAATTCCTTTAAAACTAAATCCATTTGGTTTTAAATATTCATTTGCAACTCTAATAGCATTAGGAATACCACTTTTTAGTGTGTCATAAGTATCAACTAGGAAAATACAATTATCTGGATTACTTTTAGCATATCCTAAAAATGCTTCATATTCATTTTCACTCTCTGTTACAAGAGAATGTGCCATAGTTCCAAGTACTGGAATTCCATATAATTTCCCTGCTTTAGTATTACTTGTTCCACAGCAACCTCCAATAAAAGCATTCTTACTTGCTTCGATTGCAGAATTAACACCACGTGCACGACGTGCTCCAAACTCCATAACTGGAATTTGTTTACCATTATTATTTGCCTCACTTGTAACTCTTTTTGCTGCTGTTGTTACTAAAGAACCATGATTAAAGTTAGCAAGTAAAGTAGTCTCTAAAAGTTGAGCTGTAATAATATCAGTTTCTACAGTAAGCACTGGCTCATTTGGAAAAATTGCAGTTCCATCTGGAACACCATATACATCTCCACTAAACTCTAAATCAGCAAGATAATTTAAAAATTCATCATTAAACTTTCCTAATTTTCTTAAATAGTTAATATCACTATCAGAAAAACGTAGATTTTCAATATATTTAATTGTTTCATCAAGTCCTCCACTCATTGCATAACCACCTTCAAAAGGATTTTTACGGAAGAAAATATCAAAAAATACTTTTTCATCTTTCTTTCCTTCATTGAAATAAGTTTGAGCCATTGTTAATTCATAAAAATCTGTCATTAAAGTTTGATTTTCTTTATCATTAAGGAAACTCATAATTTCATTATATAAATCCTCATTATCAAATAAACAAGCAACATAACATAAAACCATTTCCTCTTTTTTAAAATCATAAGCATTAAATTTGTTATCTAAAGAATTTGTATATACACTATAATGGTCATCTAAAACACTGATTACTACCTCATTATTTTCAGGTTCAACTTTCTCATTGTTATAACAAAAGTAAACTCCGTTATAATTATATTTATTTAATATTCTCTCTAAAAATTTTAATTTCTTTGTATTCATTTTAATCTCCTTTATCTTCTTATCATTTTATTAATATCATTTTTTATAAAAATATATTTATATCAAATAAATTATTTTATTTTCTTATTATCATTTTATTAATATCAAAGTTTTAAAAAAAACTATCTCTTCTTTACTAATTTAATTCCTTGTTGAGCCATTAATAATTTAGCAGCATCAACATAATTTTGTCTATCCTCTTCTAAAAATGTTGCAATTGCATCTTCATGAACTCTAATTTCTACATTTCTATTCCATTGATCAAAATAATTTGCAAGTCCTATCGTTCCATTAGCAACACATATATCTGTACAACATCCAACTACATCAACTCTCTCAATATTAGTAGCTTCACTTATTAATTCTCTAAATTCTGGTGCTTCCATATAACTTGTTGAGTTTTTTAAAATACTAATTGCATCTTCTAAATCTTCATATTCTTTTAATTCATCTATTACTAATTCTTCTCCTGAGTTTTCAACACAATGTTTACTTCCATTAAATCTTTTATGCTCTACTGAATCTTCCTTATGAGTATCTTTAATAAAAACTATTAAATATCCATTTGCTTTTGCTTCTTTAATAAGTTCTATTTGTCTTGGAACAACATCTCCTATTTTAGGATCAGCTAAATCACCTTTCTTTGCAAAACCATTAACCATGTCTACAACAATTAACATTCCTTTATACATTTTTAAATTTTTAATTTTCATTTTACATTCCTCCTAAATTTTTATTATTATTTTTCGTAGTAACTTTTACTCCTTTAAAGTAAGCAGTTTCTACATTCTTTTCACCTAAACCATAACCAATACTTATAGATGTTATACCTTTGTCAAGTTTAACACTTTCGACATCAATATTTTTACTACTTAATATATAACTAAAAGCATTTTCTAAATCATCGGTTGTAATTTTTTGTTCTATTTTAGTTTTCATATTATTAATATCCATATCACCTACTATTTTCATTTCGACTACTGTAGCTAGTGATGGATACATTTCATACCCCACTTGAGAAGCATAAGCTTTTATTTCAATTTCTCCTTCAATATCAAAATGATTTTTATAATATTCTTTTAGTATTAAAATCATTTGTTCTGTTGTAAATTTTAATTCCATTTTCAACATCGCCCTTATTTTTAACATTTTATTAATAACTATAGTTAATTTTTTTAACAAGTTTTCTCACTTGTTATTAACATTATATTAATAACATTTTAAAATGTCAACACTTTTTTTAAATTTTATAAAAAAAAATTAGATTTCTCTAATATTTCCTTTTATTATTACTCTTTATATGATTACCAATTATATCAGAAACATCTATTATTGTTACAAAAGCACTCTCATCCATTTCTTCTACAATATGCTTAATCTCATAAACTTCAATTCTAGTAAGTACACAATATAAAACTTCTTTTTCACCACTAATTAAACCTTTTCCTCTAATTGTCGTAGTTGTTCTTCCAAGTTTTTTATAAATTTCTTTAGAAAGAGAAGTTCCTTTTTCTGTTATTATTAAAGCTGCCTTTGCTTGTTCTAATCCTTCTGAAACAAAATCAATTACTTTAAAAGTTATTAAATATGTTAAAAGAGAATACATTGCTCTATCAAACCCAAAAATAAAACCTGCTGTTCCATAAATAATTAAATTAAATATAAGAACAATTTGCCCAACACTTAAATTAGTTTTCTTACTTATAACAATTGCAACACTCTCAGTTCCATCAACACATCCTCCAAAATGAATAACAATCCCTACTCCCAAACCAAGTAAAGCACCACCAAAAACTGTCGCGAGTAATATTTCTTCAGTAAAAGCTATAAAATTACCAAAAAAAGATAAAAAGAAAGAAAAGCACATCATAGAATAAATTGTCCTAAAAAGAAAACTTTTGCCTAAATTCTTATAACCTATGAATATAAATGGAATATTTAATAATAAGACCAAAAAAGCTAGGGGAACACCGGATAATTTAGAAATAATAATTGAAATTCCAGTAATTCCTCCATCTAATATTGTATTAGGAATTAAAAAACACTCCAATGCAGCAGCTGCTACTAAAGAACCCATCGTTAGCATAATTATTGATAAAATATTTTTTGTTGCTTTATTTTTTATTTTACTCATAAACTACCTCTATTCTATTTAATTATAAAAAATAATTAATCATTTCGCAATAATAAAAAAACAAAAAAAGAATTCTTTTTACTTACGAATTCTTTTTTTACTTGTAATTATAAATGAAACACCTTTTCTTTCATTTCTAATTGTAATATCATAATCCATTAAATTTAATGTTTTTTTAACGATAGAAAGACCAAGTCCAAACTCGCCTTTGATTCCTTTACGGAACGGAGTAAAGATTCCATCAAGTAAATCTAAAGCAATTTTATCTCCATCATTATATAAGATCAATTTATTTTGTCTAGCTGTTATTTTAATAGTAGTGTGCGTATATCTCATAAAATTACTAAGTAAATTATCAAGAATAGTTTCCCAGTTTTCATTTGAGCCATAAAACTTTAATTTTTTGTCGCATGATACTTCAAATTTAATATTTTTTCGATAAAATTTAAATTTTTCAACTTCTTGATTAATTAATTTATACATATCTATAAGTTCTGTTGTAAAATTTTTAGAATTTTTGAGATAATCAAGTTTATTTAAGTAAAGAAGTGAGTGTACTTTTTGTTCTAATTTTTCAGTCTGCTCTTTGATTGTTTTAAATGCTACACTAGCATCTTCAACTCCATCATCAACAGCTTCAATATATGATTTTATAACGGTGAGAGGTGTTTTAAAATCATGTGAAATATTTTGATACATTTGATTGCGATATTCTTCTTGACTAATTAAAGAAATTCGCATATCTTCAATTGCTAGAGCAAGTGATCTTATTTCATCATCAGTATTAAAATCTACTTTATGATTATAATCAAGATTATCAATATTATCAATTTTGTTTTTAAGCTTTTCAATCTTTCTAACAACAATAGAAGACCAAAATACAAGCATTAAACCAATTAGTAAAAATGTTCCTAAAACAAGTGGAAATATGGCACTTAGTATAGACGTTTTAGTTCGATTAATATAACTATCATCTGAAATAGCAATTTTAGTAATTTTATTAATCTTTAAAGTATAGTAGTAGTATGTCTTATGATTATATATAAATTTACCATAAGATTTATTCATTTTAGAGAGTATTTTTTTTATATTATCAAATTTTATAACATCTTCTATATTATCACTAGTTGTAACTAAATCATCTGATACATAGAGATAAGCTATTTCAGTATTAAGTAATTTATTATCAACATCAATATCGTATATTTTCAAAGGTTCACTTAAGTAACTATAAATATTAGCCTCAGCAACAGGAATAAGTAATCTAGGAAGAATCGCTCCTAAAGAAATGAATAGTAAAATAAATGCAATTCCAACTACAAATAGAAGTTGTTTACTAAGATTGTTTTTACCAAAACTCATAATATTCTATACCCATATCCATAGACAGCTTCTATTTTTATTTTTGATAATTTTTTTCTAATTCTTCTAATCAAATCATCAACAACTCTATCATTCCCAAAATAATCCTGTCCCCATACTAAATTTAAAATTTCTTCTCTAGAAAAACATTTACCTTTATTTTTTATTAATAAAATTAATAAATCAAATTCTAAGGTAGTTAATTTTATAGTTTTTTTATTTAATTCAATTATTCTTTTATCTAAGTTAATTACATAATCATCATAATTTATTATATTAACTGAATTTGAATCTTTATAGACTCTTTTAATTATATTATTTACTCTTAATACTAGTTCTTTACTAGAATATGGTTTCGTCATGTAATCATCACTACCAAGCTCTAAACCAAAAATTTTATCAAGTTCTTGATCTCTAGCAGATGTAAATATTACTGGAACATTTTCATCTTTTTCTCTAATAGCTTTGATTACATCATATCCATTTATATCATCTCCTAACATTATATCTAATATCCATAAATTCACTTCATTACCAATATAATTTATGGCATCCATTCCCTTTGAAAAACATATTGTTTCATATCCTGCTCTTTCTAAATATAATTTAACTATATTTAAAAGAGCTTCCTCATCTTCAACTAAACATATCTTATACATTAATACCACCTGCTAATAGTATATCACTATTATTTTATAAATCCTATTTATTCATCCTCCTTTTTTATCTATGTTAAATTTATTATTTTCTAGTGCTTCTAATTTTTCTTATTAGCATCCCTCCTTTTCATAATTCCATCATATACTTAAAATGTGTTAAAAATATATAAGAATTATGGGAAATTATGGGAATAAAAAAATAAGTAGAAAATACTTATCTTATTTATATAAATTATGTAAATCAGTTTTATCTTTATTTTCGCTATTTAAAGCATTCATCTCTTGTTCTTTTATTAAACTACTTTTAGAAGTATCATTTTTAATAGGCTTCTCTATTTTTACATTTTCTCTTTCTTTCGCTAACTCTTTATTTCTATATTTAAATTCATCCCTAACATCATTTCCATTAAAATTCCTAAAAGAATTAGTAAATAAAAATTTATATAAAAAACAAGCTATAAATATAATTAGTAATATAGTAAAAATCTGTATTACTAGCTGAGTATGCTGATTATCTAAAAAAGACTTTTTCATAGCTTTTATATCTTCTACTTTTTTACCTACAAATTCTAATGAACCAGAACTTCGACAATTAATATTATCACTTAAAACTGCAATATATTTAATATCATTTACAGTTTTTTTATCTGCTAAATTTTTTTTATTAACTTCTATAACATAATTTTTCTCTTCTTCACTTTGAAGTATTGTATTATTAACAACACTATATTTATCATTTGTTGAGCAATAATTAACAGTACCAATATTTATTTTATTTTCATCAAATAAACCAATACTAATACTTACTGGTAATTCTTTATCAGTTAAATTTTTGATATTTTCAAAAATTATAAAATTATTCTTTAAACTCTCAGCCTCCATTTTATTATCATTATAATAAAAATTTTTATAACTAAAATTATCAGTCACAATAGTTGTAGGAGTATCAACAGGAATTAACTCCTTTATTTGATAATTAGCTGCTCTAACTTCTTTAATAGAAAATAATATTAATAATAAAAACACTATCCTAATCTTTTTCATTTTATCTATTCCTTTCAATATACTTTTCAATCTCTAACCAACTAGTAACATAATTTTCTAATTCAAATTTCTTATTTTCATCAAACAACAAACATCTTATCCCAAAAGATGTAAGTTTTTTATAGTTATAAGGATCATCATCAATCATTAAATCTATTTTATATTTATTACATATATCAATTTTTGTCTCATCATGAGATAAAACTATTATATAATCAATAATTATTTTATACTTTAGAAACCATCTTTTTATAATATCTAAAACATTATTCACACTAGATGCATAATCATTTCTTCTTGAAGTAATAACATATAATTTATTACCTCTATTTCTAATTCTTTTTAAAACGCTAATAACATCTTTTTTAGGTTTAACTTTCTCATATATTTCTTCTAAATAAACATTAAAAAATTGCTGTTTTAAAATTTCATCATTAATTATCTCTAATGGATTTAAATTTTTTAAATCTGAATATTTTTCTAAATACTCTTGAACTACTTCTGTAGTTGCACAAATTGTATCATCTAAATCTATACCTATATTCAATTTAATGCCTCCAACTTACTAATAGCATCTTTAATCGTTTTAACTTCAATTAATTTTATCTTTAATTTTTTTTCTTTTACATATTTTTTAGCTGCTTGATAATTTTCACCAGATGGTACTAAGAAAATATCAGCTTTATCATGATGTGCTCCCAATACTTTATGTTCAACTCCGCCAATTTGACCAATAGTACCATCTTCTTCTATAGTTCCAGTTCCTGCAATCTTTAATCCTTTAGTTAAATCTTTTTTAGTTAACTGATTATATATTTCTAATGTAGTTATCAACCCTCCAGAAGGTCCTGATTCACTACTTTTAAAATTAATAGAAACTTTTGGTGAAACATCATACTCTTTAACATATTGTAAGGCAACCCCTAAAACTAAATTATTGCCATCTTCATGTAATTTAGCTTTGATATTTTTCTCTTTTTTATCTCTAATAATTTTTACATCAAGTAAATCTCCAGCTTTTTTAGTCTGCATATATTTTTTATACTCTAAAACTGTATCAAAATGTTTTGAATCTATACTAAGTATTTCATCTTGTACTTCTAAAGAAGTATCATATTCTTTAAAAGTAGTAATAACATATAATTTAGAACTTATCTCTTCTACCTTTTTACCAGCTAAAGAATAAGCCCAATAAGTTGCTAATCCATTTGCTGTTTTTAAATCAAGATCCCCTCTAAAACTAATATCTTCAAAACTTTCACTTTCATCATATTTATAAAGATTAGCATCTTCTCTTTCCCAAGTAGGAATTAAATAACTCAAACCATACGTTAAAATAGTTCCATTTAATTGTGTAACATAACTTATATTAAAAGAACCATCACTCTTATAACTATCACTTACCTTTATTCTTGAAGATACATCACTAGTTCCTCCACCAACAGTAATATAATAATTAAGAGGAAAAGATAAGAAAAAATAACTAAAAATCAAAAAAATTATAAATTTATATTCTTCTTTTACAACATTCTTAATATAATTAAATATCTTCTTAAACATTCTATCACCTTTATTAATTATAACAAAGAAAAGAGAAAAATATGAAAAAAACTTATAAAAGTATATTAATACTTGTCACTTTAATTACTTTATTAATATTATATCTAATTAATTCTAATATTATTGTTAATGCAATAATAGATTATTCCATACTTTTTTTAACTAAACTTTTCCCAGTAAGTCTATTGTTTTTTATCTTTTCAACACTTCTAATCGATTACGGATTAATAGAATTAATTCAGTACTATTTAAAAATTAATACCAGTAGTTTATATGTATTATTAATAAGTGCTATCAGTGGATTTCCTAGTGGAGCAAAATATACAAAAGAATTATTAGAAAAAAATCTAATCGATGAGAATACTGCTAATAAAATTATAATGTTCAGTCACTTTCCTAATCCATTATTTATTCTTGGATCGGTATATTTAGTTTTAAAAGATAAAGAGATATGCTTAAAATTACTTTTAGCAATAATTATTAGTAATATTATTATATATATTTTTAGTAAAGATAAGAAATCTACTAAAAATAATATAAAAAAATTAAAAGTTCCCTCAAACTTTTCTAATGTTTTAAGTAATGCTGTAACAAATGCATTTAATACATTATTATTAATATATGGAACTTCACTATTTTTCTATTTAGTAGCAACTATAATTACTAAATACATTACACTAAATACAAATAGTTTTATTATTTTAAATGGTTTTTTTGATTTAACTAAAGGAGTATTTTCTACAACTTTATTAAATAATTTAACTCTAAGAGCAATCTATATTTTAATATTTATTTCTTTTGGTGGTTTATCAATTCACATGCAAGTAAAAAGTATCATTACTGATACTTCTATTAAATATAAATATTTTTTTATAGGAAGAATCATTGGAACAATACTTGCTCTTATAATATTTATCCTTATTTTATAAATCAAAACCTGTATGATCACTTCCCCCATTAATATAATTAATAGGAGCAACTATATCTATTCCATACCTAGTTCCAAGTTCTGGATGATAAAAACCAATATAAATAGATAAAACATTAGTATCACTTATATCAATTTCAATATTATTTAGACTTAAATCTTTAGCTTTCGTAACCTTATTTCCAGTCTGTTTTATTTCCTCTTCTCCTAAATCTGGTATTGGATACTCTATTAAATCAGTAGGAGTACCATATTTAATCATAAAGTAATCATTTACTTTAGTACTTCCTCCTTCATGAACACCCTTAGAATAAGTAAGCTGTTGTTCAATTACTAATTCTCTATTAGTTCCATCTTTTAATTTACAATTAACTGTATAAGTTACTAAAGAATTATTAACCTCTCTTTTTTTAGTAGCACTAACTAATCCAATTTTAATAAAATCATCTTGTATTTCTTTTGTTAACAAATTTTTATAAGTATAAATTCTTGATTTATAACCTTCAATCAATCTCTTTTGATTAAATGAAGAAATTGTTGTATACATTGTAAGTGTAATAATTACTACTAAAGCAAAACATACAATAACTTCAATTGTAGTCATTCCTTTATTATTAAGTTTTTTCATTATCTATTCACCTCAATTGTTGCATATGAATAATAATCATTATTATCTTTTCGATGTTGAAAACTAGCTATCACTCGATAAGTTGCATCATTAGGATTATTTTTATAATTAGGTAAATAAAATATATAATCTTCCATTCCACTATTAAAAACACTCTTCTCTGCAAATTCTCTCCATTTTTCTTCTTTTTTAGCTAAACTTAAACCTGTACGATCATTAGCAACATTATAATCTACATAACTATTTTTACAAATATTTAAAGAACTATTACAATCTTCTTTATAACGAGCAAATTTATTTTCAACAGTTTCTTTAAATTCACTAATTTCATAAGATGTTATAAAAATATAACAATTTTTACCTTGGTCATCACATCCCTCTACTTCAAAAAAATCAAGTAAGTTAACACAAGTAGCGCTTTTTTGAACATCTTTAATATCACTACACTCAAATCTCATAAATTTATTATTTTTAAGATTTATTTTTTTTATATCACTTGGTTTATAATCATTATCTTCAATCATTCTCTTTAACCAATAAACTGCATATTTACTATCAACATCATCATATGTCTCTCTTTTTTCATATTCTCCTATTAGTGGATAAAAATTACTATAAAGCATACCAAATATAACCATTAAAAAAACAGTTACTACTAAAGTTTCCGCAAGAACAAAACCTTTATTGTTAAATTTTAGCATTTTAATCCCACTCTCCTTGCTATTCTTATAGAATTATTATATAATAAAATAAAATAAAATACCATAGAAAGTAAACAAAGGGGTTGAAATGATGGTACAATTTGATGTAAAACGTGTTCAAAAAGGAACAGAAAGTTTTATGGTGTCTTTTGATTTTACTAAGACTCCTATAACTCAAATAGTAGATTATATAATTATTGCAGCATCAAAACATAATTCGTCTGATATTCATTTCGATCCAAGAGAAGATGGAATGATGGTAAGATTTCGAATTGATGGTGACCTTCAAGATTATACTTTTGTTCCAAAAGCCTACGAAAAAAATTTAGCTACAAGAATTAAATTATTATCAAATATGAACATTACTGAATCTCGCCTTCCACAAGATGGTGCTATAAAAGGTAATTTTGGTGATACTTATTTAGATATGCGTGTATCTTCTCTACCATTAAATGAAGGAGAAAAAATAGTTATTCGTATTTTAGATTACACAAGAAGCTTACAGGGAATTGATTCTTTAGGTTTTCATCCTAAAAATTTAGAAAAAATTAAAAGAATGATGAGTATTCCTAATGGAATAATTCTAACAACAGGTGCTACTGGTTCAGGTAAATCAACTACTACTTATTCAATTTTACAAGGTCTAAATAAACCAGAAACTAATATAATTACAGTTGAAGATCCAATAGAAATGAATATTGAAGGAATTAATCAAGTTCAAGTAAATGCAGAAATTGGCATGACTTTTGCTGCAGCATTAAGGTCTATTTTAAGACAAGATCCAAATATTATTTTAATAGGAGAAATTCGTGATTCAGAAACAGCTCAAATAGCTGTTCGAGCATCTATCACAGGACACTTAGTTCTGTCAACTATCCATACTAACAATGCTTTAGCAACAGTTGAACGTCTCCTAGATATGGATGTTGAAAGATATTTACTGTCAACTGCTTTATCAGGAATAATCTCTCAAAGACTTGCTAAAATGTTATGTCCAACATGTCGCTATCAAAGAAATACAACTAAATATGAACAAAAAGTCTTCAAAAAATTTATGAATATGGATGTCTTAAAAATATGGGATAGTAATCCAAAAGGTTGTGAACATTGTCGTCGTGGTTATCGTGGACGTATTGCTATTCATGAAGTTTTAGAAATTGATGATGACATTAGAAGTGCTTTAAGTAATGATAAAGTAGAAAAGAAAGATTTAGCAAAAATGGTTTATTCAGGTAATACTATTACTATGTTACAAGATGCATTAATAAAATGCTTAGAAGGAAAAACATCATTCGAAGAAGTCTATAAAAATATAGAAATAGAAAATGAAGATGATGATAATTATGAAAATGAAATAAATAAAAAGAAAGAAGAAGCAATAAAAAAAGAAGAAGTAGAAGAAGAAAGTGATGATTTATTAGAACCAATCAAAAAAGATAATAAAAATGATATCAAAAATATCATAACTCCACCTACTTTTACAGCAGAAGATTTTAATGATACAAAAAAAGATAAAAATCAAGAAGTAAAAATACCAAATATAATTCCAAATAAAGATAAACAAACAGAAAATACTAAATCTAACACAATAATAAAAATACCAACATTTACATCAAATAATCAAAATACGAATAATCCAATAAATAATTTAATAAAAAAGC
>CAJUTW010000007.1 GCA_910589335.1 uncultured Bacilli bacterium
ATCTAACACTGGTAAAAAAATAGAAGAACTATTAGAAGGAATTAATAAATATTATTCAACAGAAGAATTGAAATTTCAAAGTCCTGATACTATTAAATTTAATGTTATAAACAACGTAATAGAGTATGTTAAAAGTAAAAACTATGACTACTTAGATATAGATGGTGTAAAAGTCTTATTTGATGATGGTTGGGCATTAGTGAGAGCTAGTAACACTGGTCCAAATATTACAGCTAGATTTGAAGCAAAAACAAAAGAACGACTTGATGAAATAGAAAAAGAGTTTACTAACATAATTAATACTTACAACAAATAAAAAACTATTAGTAATTAAAATATTACTAATATTTTTTTATTGTAAAATTTCTGTTCAATTCCATCAGTTTTATTGTTTGCAATAAAGTTTTATGCTATATTTTTATAGTAGATAATCTAAGTGAGGTGTGCTATGGCAATTAGTGAAACAGAATTTATAAAAGAGAATAAAATACTAAAAAAAGTTCAAAAACTATTAGGAAACACTTTAGATGATTTAGGAGCAAGTGTTAAAAAAGGAACAGATGAATTAATAGAATTTAAAAAAATGATGTGGGAAAATGAAAATAGTTTTGACGAAGGAGAAATCCAACAAGTTAGAAACGCGACTAATCAAGAAGAAGAAAAAGCCTTACAAAAAGAAAGATATTATAAAAAACTATGTAGTATAAAAGATAAACCTTATTTTGCAAGTATTGTTTTTAAAGATGATGATGGAGAAATATTTAATATTTATATGTCTCTTACTTATTTAAAAGATCAAGAAACAAATAATATTTTATATGACTGGCGTAGTCCAATATGTAGTCTATTTTATGATTATGAAATAGGTAAATGTAGTTATAAAGCTCCAGGTGGAGAGTATTATGGAGAATTAAAAAGAAAAAGACAATATAAAATAGAAAATAATAAATTAGTAGGTGTTTTCGATAATTCTCTTAATATAAATGATGAAGTATTGCAAGAAGTTTTAGCAACAGAATCAAGTGAAAAAATGAAAAACGTTGTTAATACTATTCAACAAGAACAAAATAAAGTAATTAGAAATCTAGAAGACGATAATTTAATAGTTCAAGGTATAGCTGGTAGTGGAAAAACAACAGTAGCTTTACACAGAATAGCATTTTTATTATATAGAATCAAAAACTTAAGTAGTAACAATATTCTTATATTTTCACCAAATAATATTTTTACAGAGTATATTTCAGATGTTTTACCATCTCTTGGAGAAGCTAATACTTTACAAACAACTTTTGCAGACTATCTATCTAGTTTTTTAACAGAATATAAAGACGTTGAAAATTTCACTGATTTTGTCTCTCGTTATTATTCTTATTCTGAAATTGATCCAGATTTAGTAGTTTATAAACAATCAGATAAAATTATTTCTGATTTAGATGCTTTCTTAGAAAATTATATTGATAATTGTAAATTTATAGCTGATATAAAAGAAGGAGAAAATAATTTTATTAGAAAAGAAGATTTAAATGAAATGCTACACGATCGTTATCAAAAACTTCCTCTATTTGAAAGAGTAAATGAAATTGCCAATAAATTATCTGAAACATATTACAAAGGAAGTCATAAAAAAGTAAAAACATTTCTAAAATTATTAAAAGAAAATTCAAACTTTTCTAAAGACTATCAAAAAATATATACTGAGTTTTTTCTAAGTGAATTTTGTAATTATAAATTACCTGAAGCAACTATCAAAAAATTCGTAAATAAAGAAACAGTAAATTATGAAGATGCTTTAATACTTGCTTATATAAAAGGAAATTTAGAAGGTTTTTTATATGAAGCAGTCATTAAACAAGTAATAATTGATGAAGCACAAGATTATAATCGACTTCAATATATAATTATCAATAAAATCTTTAAAAAAGCAGACTTTACTATTTTAGGTGATATTAATCAAAATATAAATCCATACTACCACTATAATTCTTTAGAAGATTTAAAAGATTTATTTAGAGGTGAAACACAATATCTTGAATTATTAAAAACATATCGTTCTTCTCCAGAAATTATAGATTATACAAATAAAATTTTAAATTTACAACACGTTAACGCAATACGTAAAGACAATAATAAACCTGTAGTTATAAGAAAAGGTGTAAGTGATTTAAAAAAGAGAATGATTGAAGATATTAAAACATTACAAAAAGAATATAAAAGTACCGCTATTATTACAAAAGATAAAAAAGAAGCAGATGCACTATATAATTTAATTAAAGATGAAATAGATATTTCTTTAGTAGGAGCTAATAGTAAAACCTTCAAAAAAGAATTAATAATTATACCTGCTTATATTTCAAAAGGTTTAGAATTTGATAGTGTAATCATTTATAATGATCGAAATAATTCATATAAAAAGAATGAGAGAAATCTTTTATATGTAGCATGTACTAGATGTCAACATGAACTATATATTTATAATTAATTTTATATTTTGAAATTTTTCTACATTTATAGTATTATATACAAAAAGGAGAAAAAACATGGCTGAATTATATGTAGTAAGACATGGTAGAGTACCATCAAATGATAGTGGAATTATAGTAGGAAGAAATAATGAAGAATTAACTAGCATAGGAATAAAACAAGCAGAAAGTGTTAGAGATAAACTAAAAACTATAAAGTTTAGTGCAATATATTCATCAAATGTAAGAAGAGCAATCCAAACAGCAAATATTATTAATACACAAGGATTAGAAATAATAACTGATAGTAGACTAGCTGAAAGAGAACCAGGCCTATCTTTAGGAAAAACCAGAAAAGAAATTAACAAAAGCGAATGGAATAGTTTAACATTAGATCAAACTAGCGAAGGCGCTGAAACTCTAAAAACAGGTCTTATAAGAACCAAATCAATTTTAGATGAGATACATAATTTGTATAAAGAAAAGAAAGTTTTAATAGTTACTCATAATTTTATTTGTAAATGTATCTGGATGCTTGAAAATAATATAACTAACGAAGAAGAAATAAACTCATTTTTTCAAGAGAATGACGAAATTCGTAAATACATAAAAAAATAAATTAAAAAAATTATCTTTTACTAATAAAATGCTTTTTTTAGGAAATATTAATAATGGTGATAATATGGAAGAAAAAATGATTGAAGTTGTTGTTAAAGAGTCAAATATTGATAACATTCCTCAAGAATCTTCTGATGAAGGAAAAAAATTAATTCAAACAATTAAAGAAGAAAGTATCTCTTCACAAAAAGAAAATAGCAAAAAGAAAAAAGTGTAAAACAATTACACTTATTTTTTTATCTTAAAATAAAAAGTAGTTCCTATATCTTCTTTAGAAATAACTCCGTATTCATAATGATGTTTTTCTAAAATATTTTTAACTATAGATAAACCTAATCCAGTTCCAATTAAATTTCTTTTATGTTTTTTTTGATTTTTATAATACTTATCCCATATATACGGAATATCTTCTTCTTTAATACCTTTTCCAGTATCAATTATTTCTACTAAGATATCTTTATCTTTAATAATTTTTATTGTAACTAAATTATCATCACCTGTATAATTAATAGCGTTATTTACTAAATTATAAATTACTTGAGAAATTTTTTTCTTATCTGCTTTAATTAAAATTTCGCTATCTTCATGAATAAAAATAAATTTATATTTTTCTTGCTCTTGCAATATTTTATATTTATTAATTATATCTTCTATTAATTGAACTAAATCAAACTGAACCATTTCCAAAGTATCAGAAACTGCTTCCATTTGTGATAGAGTAAGAATATCATTAACTAAAACCGTTAAACGATCAACTTCAGAAATAATTGTATTCATATCTTCTTTGCGTTTTTTACTGTTTTTAGAATGTAAATCCAAAGCCATTTCTGCATATGCTTTAATCATAGTCAAAGGAGTCTTTAAATCATGAGAAACATTCGCCATCAAATCTCTTCTTAACTCTTCAGTTTTATTAAGTTCATTTTTTGTATAATTTAAAGTACTTGAAAGTTCTTTAATCTCTAATATTTTACTATTATTGTTAAATTCAATATTAAAATCTCCCTTAGCTAATTGTTTAGCTTTATGATTGATATTTTTAATAGGTTTAGCAATATAATTAGATATAAAATAAGCTAATATAAAAGATAAAATTATTATTATCAAAGTAATAACTATTAATTCTTTTCTAATTAAGGAAGTAATACCATCTATCGGCTCTATCGAAGTATTTATAAAAGCATATTTTCCATTATTTAATTTAGTTGCTGAAACTAAAGTCTTATTATTAAATTTATGATTAATAAGTTCATAAGTTTTTTGATCATAATCATTACTAATAAAATCAAATTTATATCTTCTTGTTGACTCATCATTTGAAAGACAACCTTTCCCAAAAAAAGAAGAAGCATAAACAGAATAATAATTATTATCAATTATCTCAATACATACACTTTTATCAAAAGCTAAATTATTTACTATATCAAAAAAATCACTATTATCTTGTTTTGATTTTATTTTTTTAGAAACAATTGTTATATCATTAATTTTTTGCTCTCGATAGAAAGCATTAAAAAAAAGAGATTGGAAAATCCAAAGCATTCCTAAAATCAAAAATGCAAATAAAAGAAAATATTTTAAAATTTCTCCATTTAAACTATTCTTCATCTTCCACATACTTATAACCAATTCCTCTTACTGTAATTATATGATCACGATATTTTCCTAAATTATTTCTTAACATTTTTATATGAGTATCAACTGTTCTATCATCACCAAAATAATCATATCCCCAAATATTTGCTAATAACTGTTCACGACTAATAGCAATATTTTTATTTTTAATTAAGTAGGTGAGGATTTCAAATTCTTTAGGTGTTATATTTATTAATTTATCATCAATTTTTAATGTATGTGCCGAAAAATTAATTATAAGAGATTTCAGAGTGTAAATATTTGGTAATGATTTCTTAGTTCTATTAACAACTGCTTTTATTCTGGCTATTAACTCTTTTGGTGAGAATGGTTTAGTTAAATAGTCATCTATTCCTAAATCAAAACCTGACAATTTATCATATTCTTCCCCTCTAGCAGAAAGAATAATTGTAGGTATTCTCTTTTCAGTAGGAAGTTCCTGCAGCATAGAGAAACCATCCATTTTAGGCATCATTATATCTAATACCATCAAATCATAATCATTTGTCTTAATTTTTTCTAAAGCTTCCACACCACTTTCAGCTTCATCAATTAAAAAACCACTATTAAGACAATATTCTTTTATAACTGTTCTAATTAATTTTTCATCATCAACAACTAATATTTTCATTCTTATCCTCCCCTAAGTAAGTATATTATACATTAAATGTGTAAGTTTAGTGAAATTATTGCGAAAAATATTAGGGGTTAATAAGAAAAGTATTTTTTAGGAAATACTACAAAATAATTATGTAAGGGCTTTCCTTACTTTTTTTAAGCTATAAAAAGTTACAACAATAACATTAACTCCAATTGCAATAATAAGACCATATAATCCTATTTTTAATAGTGAACATATAAATAATAAAACAGTTCTAGTAATCATTCCTAAAGTTGCTGATGCCATAACATCTTTACTTTTTCCCATCGCATCTAAACTACTAGAAAGAGGAGCTTGAATATATTGAAAAAGACAAATAGGAGCAAGAATTCTCATATAATCAACTCCTAAATTAGTATGATAAATTAATGATAAAAAGAATTCTGGTATTATTAAAAATAAAATAGTAGCTGGAAGCCCAACTAATAAAGAAAAACCAATTCCTTGCTTAATTTTTCTCTTAACACTATTATTATTTCCTTTTACATATTCTTTTGATACTACTGGCAAAAGAGCTTGAGAAATTGCCATAGTAAAAAAAGATGGTAATAAAAGTAGAGGCATAACGTATCCAGATAATATTCCATATTCTCTTGTTATAAAAGATTGAGAATATCCACTATAAAGTAATACTGATGTTAAAATTATTGGTTCTAAAAAATATCCAATACTTCCAATAAAACGTCCTGTTGTATTAGGAATTCCTATAGATAAACTTTCTTTAATATAAGTTTTATTAGGAATTAAATCACGTTTTTTAATTTTAAAATTTTTAGGTAAAAATAAAAATAATACTAATATAGAAGCTAACTCACTTAAAACATTAGATAATACAATAAAACAAACAGTATAAGTAATTCCTTTAGGTAAAAAGAAAGGAATACCTATTAACATAATTATGAGTCTAACAACATCTTCTGTAATATTTGATATGACATGAGGAAACATTTGTTGTTTACCAAAAAAATAACTTCTGGTAATACTAGATATTGTAGTAAAAGGAATAACAACTGCGATCGCTAAAATAGAAAAATAAGTATTTTTATTATGTAAAAGACTATTAGATAAATAAGGTGCAATTAATAAGATAATTAAAATCAAAATAATATTTATTATTAAAGAAATAGGAATAATTGAAAACATTAATCTTTTATTATTTTTAGTATCTTCAGCAACTAATTTTGATAACGCAACTGGTAATCCAAATTGACTAATAGTTATAAACAAGGAAAAAGTAGGTAATATCATCATATATAATCCTAATCCTTCAGCACCTATAAGTCTACTCATCACTATTTTAATAATCATTCCTAATAATTTTGTAATTAAACCACCGATAAGTAAAATAATTGTCGATTTAATAAATTTTTCTTTCATAATAAAAAATATGAGAAAAAAGAAAAAAATATATCTTTATTTAAAAATATATGTTATCATGAATTTGTTAAGATTAAGTCGAAGATTGAAGTTAATTGTAATTATCGAACATAAGTAAAAATCTGTAAAAAAGATTGTAAAAAGTTTATTTATAATTAAATTAGTCTTTATAGCAAATATTTTATATGCTAAACTTATAATAGAGGTGGACACAATGAATGAATTAATAGAATTTTTAACATCAAAGGAAATAATTATTGTTTATATAGTAGCTAGCCTAGCATGTTTTTTATGCTTTATTATTTATTTGGCTGAAAAAAACAATGATAGATTAAGAAGAAAACAAAATACAAAAGAGCTAAATAAATTAGTAGAAGAAATACATGGAAAAACTACAAATAACACTGAATTAATAGAAGAACCAGTTATAATAGAAGAACACATAATTGAAGAAAGTAATAAGGAAGCAGCATCTGTAATTGAATTATTAGAAAGTACAAATGAAATAAAAATTGACACAAATTTAACTGAAAATATTAATAATCAATTAGAAAATATCAATGAACCTAAAATTATTGTTCCTGAAAGTATTAATAGTATTGAATTAAATGAAAAATTAGAAGAGTCTCCAATTAAAGAAGAATCTTTAGAATTAGAATATACAAGCATTGAACCTGACCCAGAAACAGCTAAACAAGAACTTGAAAAATTAACAGAAGAATTAAGAAAGCAAGAAATGCAACCAGAAAATATCACTTTAACAAATTATGAAGAAGAGCAAGAAGAAAACGCTATTATTAGTTTAGAAGAATTAGTAAAGAAGAGTAAAGAAATGTATGCAGCCAATGAAGTAACACAATATGCTGATGAAGGAAATGAACCTATTAGTCTAAAAGATTTAGAAAAAAGAATGAAAGATGTAAATACTGCTTCTTATGAAGAACCATTTATTATAGAAAATGTTGTAAAAGATGAAATAGTAAATGAAGAAGTTACTCCTGAAGTATTAGAAATAGAAAGTAGTAAGGCTATTAATGAAAATGTAGTTAACACATCTTTAGTAGAAGACTTAACTAAAAGAAAATTTCAAAGTAGTCCAATTATTTCACCAATTTACGGAATTGAGAAACAAAAATCTATTAATAGTTCTGAACTAGAACTTGAAAACACAGCTAATTATGAAAAATTAGATGAAGAAATTAAAAAGACAAATGAATTCTTAATGACCTTAAAAGAATTACAAAAAAAATTAGATTAACTCGATTATTCGAGTTTTTTTTAATTTTAGCTTAATATTTTGAAAAAATTGTTTTTAATATTCATAATATTTCTATTTATTATTATTTATAAAAGAAATATTATAAATTTCCTTTTATTTTAAAAATAATTTCTATTTTTACTAATTAGCTTTTAATTTAAAGATATGGTATAATGTTTTGGTAATTAATTGTTTATTACTTAGAAAATAAAAAAGAAAGATTGTGATTAAATGAGAAGTGTTGGAGTTTTATCACTTGGATGTAAAGTTAATACTTATGAAAGTGAATTTGTTATTAATGAATTAAAAAATAACGGATATGAAATAAAAAAATTTAATGAAATTTGTGATGTTTACATAATTAATACCTGTACAGTTACTAATACTAGTGATATTAAGTCTCGTAAAATGATTAGAAACGCTATTAAAAGAAATCCTGATGCTTGTGTTGTAGCAATGGGGTGTTTCATAGAAGCAAATAAAGATTTAGAAATTCCCGGTTTGGATATAATTATAGGTAATAAAGATAAATCAAAAATTGTATCTATTCTTAATGAATGGTTTTTGAAAAAGAATATAATCAAAAAATTATATAGCGAAGAAAAAATTTATTTTGAAGATATGTATATAACAGATTTTCCTGGTAGAACAAGAGCTTTTGTAAAAATTCAAGATGGATGCGAGAATTTTTGTAGTTATTGTATTATTCCTTATGTCCGTGGAAAATGTCGCAGTAAAGCAAAAGATAAAGTTATTACTGAAATAACATCATTAGTTAACAACGGATACAAAGAAATAGTTTTAACAGGTATTCATACAGGTAATTATGGTGTGGACTTAGATACTAATTTTGCTAGTCTCTTAAAGGAAATTATAAAAATTCCTAATCTTTATCGCCTTAGAATTTCATCAATTGAGATAACTGAATTAACAGAAGAAGTTCTTGAAATAATTAAAAATAGCAATATAATTGTTAATCATTTACATATTCCACTTCAAGCTGGAAGTGATGAAATATTAAAAAGAATGATGAGAAAATATGATTTAAATTATTTCTTTAAAAAAATAAAAGATATTAAAGCGATTAGGCCATCTATTTCAATATCAACTGATGTTATTGTTGGCTTTCCAGGAGAAAGTAATTCATTATTTGAAGAGACTATCAAAACATGTCAAGAATTAGAATTTAGTAAAATCCATGTCTTTCCATATAGTGAACGAAAAGGTACCAAAGCAGCCACTCTAGATAATAGTGTTTTAATATCAGAAAGAAAACTTCGAGCTAGAAAATTATTAGAAATTTCTAAAGAATTAGAAATAAAGTATATGAATAAATTTATCGGTAGTGAAGTAGAAGTTTTAATTGAAGAAACAAAAGATGGCTATAGCTATGGTCATACAGATAATTTTTTATATGTTAAAATAAAACATTTATTAGAACATAATACCTTTATTAAAGTAAATATAACTGATGTGATATACCCATATTGTATCGGTAAAATAAAATAAACGGAGGAAAAATGGCTACATATATAAAAGGAACTTACTCAAAAAGTATATTTAAAAATCAAACAGGTTACCATATTGGAATTTTTAAAGTTTCTGATACTAATGATGAAAAAATTGCTGATTATATAGGAAGATCTATAACCTTTACAGGTTATTTTCATGAATTAAATAATATTGATACTTATATGTTTTATGGTAAATTAATTAATCATGATAAATATGGTGAGCAATTTCAAGTAGACAATTATGAAAGATGTATGCCAGAAGAAAAAGATTCAATTGTAGAATTCTTATCAAGTGGATTATTTAAAGGAATAGGTGAAAAAAAAGCCAAAACAATAGTTGATGCTTTAGGAACAGATACTTTAAAAATTATTTTAGAAACACCTGATAATTTAATACTAGTACCAGGTATAACAAAGCAAAATGTTTCAACACTTCATAATAAATTAAAAGAATATGAAGAAAGTTATGAAATAATTCTATATTTAACTGATTTAGGTTTTCAAACAAAAGATGCAATGATAATTTATAATACTTACAAAAAAGAAACGAAAAAAATAATCGAAAACAATATCTATCAATTAATAGAAGATATTAACGAAATATATTTTAAAAAAATAGATATTATTGCTTTAAAAAATGGCTGTGAAAAAACTGCTAATATTCGTATTAAAGCAGCACTAATTTATATTATGAATGAAGTAAGTAATACCTATGGTCATTGCTATAATTATTTAGAAGAATTAGAAAAATTACTTCCAAGAGTTTTAGGAGCAATGTGTGAAAGTGAAAAATTTATAGCTTGTTTAAAAGAACTTGAAATTGATTTAAAAATAATCATAAAAGAAAATCGTTATTATTTAAAAGAAATGTATGAGGCAGAAACTCTAATAGTAAAAAGATTTCGTATGTTAAATAGCAATAAAGAAAATATTCCTAAAAACATCGATAAATATATAGAAGAGTTAGAAACATTTTTTGGTATTAAATATAACAAATGTCAAGCTGATGCTATTAAAAAAAGTTTATGTCGCGACTTTTTAATTATAACAGGTGGTCCAGGAACAGGTAAAACAACAATTATGAAAGGTATGACAGAACTATATCGCCAAATTAATAAATTATCATACGAAAAACTTGAAGAAAAAATTGCTCTTTTAGCACCAACTGGCAGAGCTGCTAAAAGAATGAGTGAAACTACACTCCTAAAAGCTAGTACAATTCATAGATTTTTAAAATGGTCAAGAGAAACTAATAAATTTCAAGTAAATGAGTATAATAAAAGTAAAGTTGAATTTGTAATAATTGATGAAGCTAGTATGATTGATACTCATTTAATGGCAAGTCTTTTAAAAGGCTTATCAGCAAATTGCAAAATAGTTTTAGTAGGAGACGATCATCAACTACCAAGTGTTGGACCAGGAGATGTCCTACATGATTTAATAGAATCAAAAGCCCTTGAAGTAGTTTGTCTAACAGAATTATATCGTCAAGGAAAAGATTCTAATATTATCAATTTAGCTTATGATATTAGAAAGAAAAATATATGTAAAGATATCTTTAATATAGAAGAAGATTTAACTTTTATTGAATGTAGTGATAGTGAAGTAATAAATAATATCTGTGAAATTTCTAATACATATAAAGATATTTCTTATAAAAAAATTCAAATTCTTGCACCAATGTATAAAGGACTTAATGGTATTGATGAAATAAATAAAAATGTTCAAAATATTTTCAATATAAAAGATAAAAATAAAAAAGAATTAAGAATAGGAGAAGTAACATTTAGAGAAGAAGACAAAGTAATTCAATTAACGAATATGCCAGACGACAATATTTATAATGGAGATATCGGTTTAATTGAGACTATAAGAACTAATACCAAAAAAGAAATACATATCGACTTTGATAATAATATAGCTAAGTATACTCCTGCAAATTATAATAATTTTCGTCTTGCTTATTCAATTAGTATTCATAAATCTCAAGGATCAGAATTTGATATAGTAATAATTCCAATAGTTAAAAGTTATAATAAAATGCTTTATCAAAAACTTATATATACAGCTATTACCAGAGCCAAAAAGAAACTATATTTAATTGGTGACATTAAAGCATTAGAAATTGCAGCCAAAAATGATAGTTGTGATATTAGAAGAACTACAATAAAAGATTACTTAATAAATGGCATAATTTAATTAAATATGTTCATACTAAAATTAGAGGTGAATATAATGAAAAAAATGTTAATGAAATTAGCTGCAATAGCAGGTGGGGCTGGAGTAGTTGGATATATGTATTTAAAAAAACATCCAGAAAAGATTGCAATGATGAAATCAGCTGCTAAAGATGCATCTAGAACAATTTACAATAAATTAGATGATGAATAGACTAAAAGGGTTCAATAGAATCCTTTTTTAGTGTATAATATCTCTAGGAAGTGATTAGATGATTAGCATTAAAAGTGAAAGAGAAATAGAATTAATGAAAAAAGCAGGATTACTAGTTTCAAAGATGCATAAATTTATTAAACCTTATATTAAAGAGGGAATAACAACTAAAGAATTAGACAGACTTTGTAGTGAATTTATCACAAGTAATGATGCTATTCCAACATGTAAAGGATATGAAGGATTTCCTTGCGCTTTATGTACTAGCGTAAATGAACAAGTAGTACATGGAATTCCAGGCAATTATAAGTTAAAAAACGGCGATATTATCACAATAGATGTTGTTATAGGTTATAAAGGATATCAAGGAGATGCAGCTTGGACTTATGCAGTAGGAGAAATTGATGAGAATAAAAAATATCTAATGGAGCATACCAAAAAAGCTCTAGATGTTGGTGTATCTTGTGTTAAACCAGGAAATAGAATAGGAGATATCTCAGCAGCTATTCAAAAATATGCCGAAGAACATAATTTAGGTGTTGTTCGTGAGTTATGTGGTCATGGAATTGGTAGAGAAATGCATGAAGATCCTGAAGTTCCAAATTTTGGTATTCCAAATACTGGTCCTAGACTAAAACCAGGAATGATTATTTGTATAGAACCCATGCTAACATATGGAAGAAGAGATGTAATGTTATTAGAAGATGATTGGACAGTAGTAACAGCTGATAATAGTCCAGCAGCACACTATGAACATACAGTCTTAATTACAGAAGATGGCTATGAAATTTTAACACCCAGACTTGATTAATAAATTTTTCTTTTAATTTATATAAAAATAGATGTATACTATTAATATAAGGAGAATATAAATATGAAAAAAAGTTTTATCTTTTTATTAAATGGTTTAGGAATAGAAAAAGCAGGTAGTTATAGTATTTCACTAGATCAATGTATGCCAAATCTAGCCAAAACAAAAGAAACATCTTTTTATACAAGTGCTATCATTAATTCACTTGAATATAGAAGTGCTTATCGCCAATTCTTTTTAGGAGATACTTATAAACTAGAATTAAAATACATCAAAGATAACATAATAAATGAAAATATATCTAAAAATTCAGTATACCAATCTATGAAAAATAATCTATTGAATAACAATTCTAAATTTCATATTTTTGTTGAACCAACTAACGATAAAATAGTCGAATCAATTAATCATCTAGTAAATACTCTAAATTTGGATTCACAAAAAAAAGTATATTTACATTTAATTTTGCCCCAACAAACCGTTAATGAATACAAAAAATTAATTACCATAGTGAATTATATAAAATATCATATTGATAGTCATATTAATGTAGGATTTATAATTGGTAAAGAATATCTACCAGTTAATCTTAGTAAAGTAGAAATCGATAATATGAAGAAACTTTTTTTCTTTTGTTCAGCAGAAAGATGGATAGAAACAGACAAAAAATTCATGATACTTCAACAAGAAAACATTAGACCTTGCGAATCTCCCGGTTTTTGTACAACAACTGATTGTATCATAGAAAATAATGATGTAATAATGTTTTATAACACTAATAGAAATAATTATGATAATTTTTTACAAGTTATATATGAAAATGCCAACGATATTTTTAAAACAGATAATTACAATTTACCAACATACTCTCTAATTAAATTAGATACAAAATATCAAATTGATAGTTTTGCAGAAAATATTATCTATGAAAAAAGTTTGTCTAATCTTTTAGCACAATCTAATAAGAAAGCATTAATTATCGCACCAGTTCAAAATATTAGATTAGTTAATTTTCTTGCTAATGGCCAAAATTACATTAATAATCCAAATATTTCTTTTATGAAATTAGATATTAATACCTTTAATAATAGTAATACCATAGAAAATATTATAAATAGATGTAATTATGATTTAATTATTTTTGATTATCATATGAAAACAGATACTACTATAAATGATTTAAAAAATGAATTAGAATTAGTTGATAAAATTCTTGGATATGTAACTACTTCATGTGTTAATAAACATTCATTATTTATAACTTCACTTTATGGAATGAAAAAGACTCTTCCATTAGCCGAATATAATACTGAAATGGTAACACTCGACTATGAAATGGAAATACCAATTTTTTTCTATGATTATTCATATTTAAGAAGTAAATATACGCTGTTACCAGGAGAAACAAACAATATTTTAACAACTGCGATCTCATGTATTACAAATAATCAAAATCTTGAATCTTTAATTAGAACAAAAGGACTTATAAATAATTTATTTGGAAAAAAATAATAAAATTTTTAAACGAGATTTTTAATTAAAATATAAATTAATTTTATATAAAACAGAATATTTTAAAAAATTATTTAATATTCTATGGTAGAATAAAATAAAAAAGGAGCAATATAAATGAATTTTATTAAATATATTATTTTAGGAATTTTACAAGGTATTACTGAACCTTTACCCATATCCAGTAGTGGACATATTTTCTTATTTAAATCACTTTTTAAAACAAATTTATTTAATGATTTAAATTTAGAAATATTTCTAAACTTCGCATCATTCATAGCCATATTATTAATTTTTAGAAAAGATGTTATAAATTTAATTAAAGGTTTCTTTACTTATATCTTTAGTAAAGGAAAAAACTGTATAGATGAATTTAAATATTGCATGTTAATAATAATTGGCACAATTCCTGTAGGAATTTTAGGTTTAATCATAAAAGATCCATTAGAAGAATTACTTTCTAAAAATATCTTTTTAGTAGGACTAGGTTTTTTTATTACTGCAGTAGCTTTACTCTTAGTAATGAAAACAAATGGGTCTAAAGAAGATCATCAAATTACCTATCGTGATGCTATAATAATTGGTCTTTGTCAAGCAATAGCTCTTACTCCAGGAATTTCACGTAGTGGTATGACATTAGTAGGATGTCTACTATGTGGTCTAGGTAGAAACAGTTCTTTAAAATATACATTTATGTTATATTTTCCTGTTAGTATCGTAACAATGATTCTAGGAGTTAAAGATATAATAGAAGGAGGATTATCTAATTCGTTACTAGGTTATTATGGATTAGGTATGTTATTTTCTTTTGTATTTACATATTTTGCATATAAATGGTTAAGTGAAATAGTAAAAAATGGTAAACTATGGAAATTTTCTATTTACCTTTTCATAATTTCTATATTTACAATTGTATATTTTTTATAAAAGATCTTTGATCTTTTTTATTTTTCTAAAATTATATTAGAATATTCTTGTTTAATAAAGAATTTAATTATATAATTTTATTAAAGATAGTTGGTGATTAAATGAAAATTATGAATAAAAAAGGCTTTACATTAGTTGAATTGTTAGTAGTGATTGTTATTCTAGGAATAATTACAGGGTTATCAATTCCTTTAATTAGAAATATAGAACAAAGAAATAGAATGAGTAAATTTAAAGTGTTTGAAGATTCTTTAATAGAAGGAGCAAAATTATATGTTGATGCATATGGAGAATATGATATTGATGAAAATGGAACAACTATTTGTGTTGATGTTGATTTTAAAGAATTACAAAAGAAAAACCTTGTAAAAGATTTTAATGAAGAAAGTCTAGATTGTAATAATGAGAATACATTTGTAAGAATTTTAAGAGAATATAGTGGGAAATATAAATATGAAGTAAAAATCAGTTGCTATCAAGGAGCTTATCTTGCATATGAAGTGAATAAATTAAGCGATAACACAATTGAATGTAATTAAATTATATAATATATTATAAAATATTATGATATAATTATATTAGGAGATGATTATGTGAAAAAATATGGTACTTTATTAAGTATTATTCTAACAATTATATTTGGAAGTGTTTATTACTATTTATTTTACCCAGCTTTAAATCTTAGTAATATTAATTTCTGGATATTTGCCATTATAGTATTATTATTCTTTATATTTTTATATACAATACTTACATTAAAATATAGTTTAGAGGAATTATTTACAGGAGTAAAAAAAATAAGAAAAGTTAAAATTCAAAAAATTTTATTTATAATTCCATTTATAGTTATTATAATTTTTATTATAAATTTTACATTTTCTCCTTTATTCAATTCAAACGCTTATTATAAAAGAATTAAAGTAAAAGAAAATATTGAATTTACAGAAGATATAAAAGAAGCTGATTTTAATAAAATGCCTTTACTTGACCGTGATTCAAGTGAAAAAATAGGAGATAGAACAATGGGGCAAATAAGTGAATTAGTTTCCCAATTTGATATTTCTAATCAATATACTCAAATAAATTATAAAGATGAAATTATTAGAGTAACTCCACTTGAATATAACGGAGTAATAAAATGGTTAACAAATAGAAAAAAAGGAATACCAGGTTATATCAAAGTTAATTCTACAAATGGTAGTGCAGAATTAGTAAAATTAAAAAAAGGCATGAAATATTCTTCATCTAGTTTATTTAACGAAAATATTTATCGTAAACTACAATTTACTTATCCAACTAAAAACTTTGAAAGTGTAAATTTCGAAATAGATAATGAAGGTAATCCATATTATGTAGCTAGTGTTGTTAAATATAAAGGGGTAGGATTAAGAAGAGATGTTGTTGGTGTAGTAATTCTAAATCCGATTAATGGAAAAAGTAAATATTATAATGTTAAAAATGTCCCAAGTTGGGTTGATCATGTTTATGAAGCTGATTTAGTTTTAGAGCAAGTAAACGATTGGGGTAAGTATAAAAATGGTTTCATAAATTCAATTATTGGTCAAAGAGATGTTGTTCAAACAACAACTGGTTATAATTATTTAGCTCAAGATGATGATATTTATTTATATACTGGTATAACTTCTGTTTTAGCTGATGAATCAAATATTGGTTTTATACTAACAAATATGCGAACTAAAGAAACTAAGTTTTATAACGTTGCTGGAGCTGAAGAATATTCAGCAATGGATTCTGCTAAAGGACAAGTTCAACAAATGAATTATACTTCTACATTTCCACTGTTAATAAATTTAAATAATAAACCAACATATTTAATAAGTCTAAAAGATAATGCAGGTTTAGTTAAAATGTATGCCTTTGTAGATGTTGCTGATTATCAAAAAGTAGTAGTAACTGACAGTTCAAAAGGTATAAAAAAAGCTGCTGAAGCCTATCTTAACGAAGTATCAGATGAAACACAAGGCAACTTAACAATAGAAAAAGAAATAACTATCAAAGAAATCACTTCTGCAAGTATAGATGGTAATACAATTTATTACTTTAAAGACACAGATGACAAAAAATATAAAGCATCAATAAAAATAAATAAAAATAGTTTACCATTTATTAAAAACGGAGACAAAGTAAAAATTAAATATGATAAAGAAAGTGATTTAATAAATATAATTGATATTGAAAATTAAGTAGATAATTACTTAATTTTTTCTTTTTGCAACCAAATTTTTCCATAATTTCCAAGTAAATTATATAGAATGCAACCAAAAATATTGATAAAATAATTTATGTAAAAAGAAAAAATGGTAGTATAAATTCATAAAGTTATTTATCTACTATATAATTATTGTAAGGAGAAAATATATGATAAAACTTAAAAATGTTTCTAAATTTTATTATAGTAAAGGAATTATCGCAACAGGTTTTACAAAAGTAAATTTAGAATTTAATATTGGGGAGTTTGTAGCAATAACAGGAGAATCTGGTGGAAAAAGTACCTTATTAAATGTTATTTCAGGACTTGACTCTTATGAAGAAGGCGAAATGTTCATTAACAATATGGAAACAAGCCATTATTTAGAAAAAGATTGGGAAATATATCGAAGAAAAAATATTGGTAATATATATCAAAATTTCAATCTAATTAATAGTTATACAGTCTATCAAAATATAGATTTAATACTATCACTAAATGGAGTAAAAAAAGAGTTAAGAAAACAAAAAATAATTGAACTTTTAAAAAAAGTAGATATGTCTAAATATCAAAATACAAAAGTTTCTAAACTATCAGGTGGTCAAAAACAAAGAATTGCTATTGCTAGAGCTTTAGCAAAAGATGTTCCTGTAATTATTGCAGATGAACCTACTGGAAGTTTAGATAAAAGAAGTGCTATGAATATTATCAAATTATTAAAAGAGATAAGTGAAGATAAACTAGTTATTATAGTAACTCATAATTATGAACAAGTAAGTGAATATGTTACAAGAAAAATTACAATGCATGATGGAAAAGTATTAGAAGATAAATCTATAAAAAATATCAAAAAAACTCAAATCCAAAGAACTAATAACTATAAAAATATGAATTTTCTTAATAAACTTCAATTAGGTTTTAGAAATACTTTTAATGTTATCCCAAAATTCATTTTATTATTTTTAGTTTATGCATTCATCGTAGCTTCATTAATGGGAGAATATTCTTTCTTCAAAAAGAATGAATATGAATTAGATAAAGCAGGTTATACCTATATGTTTAGAGATACCGATGATAAAAGAATATTATTAAATAAAAAAGATAAAACCGAATTTACAAAACAAGAGATAGAAAAATTAAAAAAAGACAAACACATTAAAACCGTTATTGAAAATGATACAGTGATTGATCAGTATATAGCTTTTACTGACGAAGAAAGAATGTTATGGCTTCAAGGAAGAGCTATAGATATTGACCAATTTGAAGGAAAAGTTGATGTAGGAAGAATTCCAAAAGATCCAAATGAAGTAATTATTGTTGGCGATAAGAATAATTATTATTTAAAAGTAGGAGTAGAAGATATTCTAAATAAAAAATTATATTCAACAACAAATAATGATGAACTAGATCGTGAAAATGAAATTGTAATAGTCGGTATTAAATATGAAGAAACTCCCCTAAACTCTTATGAATTCAAATTTTATATAAGTAAAGAAAAACAAAAGAAAATGCTTTTTGATACTCATCAAAAGTATAGCACTATAAATATCGATTTTATGGGAGAAATTCATAATTCTAATAACGAATCTAATCAGTATAAATTAGCAGTAAATAATCGCGTTACTAAAAATAATGCAATCATTTCCGAAGATTATAATAAAAAGTGTGAAAAAAATAACTGTCTAAATAAAAACTTCTCTGTAAATGTAGCTAATCAATATTACACCACAAGCAGTGAATTCAAAATAGAAAAAACATATAATGAAAAAAATATTAATAGTATTTTAGAATTAAATAATTATAAAAAAGAAAACTTTGAGGAACAATATAACGGAATAATTTATATTAATCCAGAAGATTATAATGAGCTATTTAATAAAGGTACTTATCAAATGAGTGTCTATGTTGATGATATCGCTAATTTAGATAATGTTACAAAAAAATTAGAAGATTCTGGTTATAAAACTTTAAAATTAAAAGACGCTCTAGTTGATGAGGGAGCAACTGAAATTATGAAAATATTTAAGTTAGTTGTCACTTGTTGTTTAGTTTTTGTCTTATTCTTTATTTCATATTTCATTATAAAAATTATTTTAAAATCACGTAACACTTATTTCTCAGTTTTAAGAATGTTAGGTGCAAATAAAAATGTATGTAAACAATTATTAATTATTGAACTACTAGTAATTACTAATCTAAGTTATTTTCTATTTCTTGCTTTAGCAGAATTAAATAAAACAAATTTTTTAAATATCAATTTTATAAATACAGTTAATACATATTTTAAATTAAATGATTATATTGTTCTTTATTTAATTCTTACCATAATGTCATTATTAATAAGTATAAAATATGCAAATAAACTATTTAAAAATAGTGTAATGTCTGTATATAGAGAGGAAGTATAATATGATAAAAATAGAAAAAATTGATAAATATTTTAATAAATTTAAAAAGAATAAAATCCATGTTATTAATAATACTTCTTTAGAATTTGAAAGTAATGGTTTAGTAGCATTACTAGGACCCAGCGGAAGTGGAAAAACAACATTACTAAATGTAATTGGAGGACTAGATAAAGTAAGAAAAGGAAATATATTTATAAACGGTGAAAAAATCACTAAAAAATTTCAAGGTCATGTTGATAGAGTTAGAAATTTAAATATTGGATATATTTTCCAAGATTACAAACTAATAGAAGATATGTCAGTATATGACAACGTTGCTTTAGTCCTAAAAATGATAGGTATAAAAGATAAAGAAGAAATTGATAAACGAATAACTTATGTTTTAGAAAAAACAGGCATGTTAAGATATAAAAAAAGACCTTGTAGTATGTTATCAGGTGGAGAAAGACAAAGAGTAGGTATAGCAAGAGCTATTGTAAAAAATCCAAGTATTATTATTGCCGATGAACCAACTGGTAATTTAGATAGTAAAAATTCAGTAGAAATAATGAATATCATAAAAGCTATTTCTAAAGATAAATTAGTTATATTAGTAACCCATGAAGTAAACCTTGCAAAATTTTATGCATCAAGAATAATAGAACTAGAAGATGGAAAAATAATTGATGATTATAAAAATGAAAATGAAAAAGACCTAGATTATGAAATAGGAAATACACTATATTTAAAAGATTATAAATATCAAGAAAATATAAATCAAACTAAAGTATATTCTAATAGTAAAATAGATTTAAATGTCAGTATCGTTATTTCTAATAATAATATCTATATTAAAACAAACGATGATAGAAAAATAGAAGTAATAGATGAAGAGTCATCTATTGAAATGATTGATGATCATTTTAAAAATATTACAAAGGAAGAAGCTTTAAAATACCAATTTGATTTTAATAGTATTATTAATAATTCAAAACTAAAATACTCATCTATTTTTAATCCTATTTCTTTTATAACTAATGGCTTTAAAAAAGTATTTAATTATTCAATTTTAAAGAAAATTCTACTAGGAGGTTTCTTTCTATCAGGAATATTTATCCTTTTTGCATTCTCAAGTATTGCAGCAAGTTTAAAAATTGAAGATAAAAACTTCTTAAAAATAAATAAAAATTATTTAACAGTAGAAGCAAAAAAAATACGCTTAGATGACTATTTAAATATAGAAAATAAACTAAATGCAGACTACATCATCCCAACTAATTCTATTGTTAATTTAAAACTTAAAACTGATGATTTTTATCAATTTAATAATTATGAATTATTTTTAGAAGGAAGTCTTACGGACATAGATTTTATTAAAAATGATAATTTAATAATTGGTAAAATGCCTTTAAATGATAATGAAATACTTGTAGATAAAATGGTAATAGAAAGCGTAATAAAGCAAGAAAATGCTCAAATGATGGGATTAAGAAGTTCTAAAGATTTTCTTGACCGAGAAATTATCATACCGAATATGGATAATATGAAAATAGTAGGTATAATAAATTCTAATAATCCAAGTATTTACACAAAAAGAAGTAAATTTATAAATATTATTTATCATACATTAGGTAATAATAATGAAAAATCAACAAATTATATCGAAAATAAATATGAAGACTATAATTTATTTTTAAATAAAGTTTCCCTAAAAGAAGGACGTTGGCCAGAAAATGATTATGAAGTTGTTGTAAACTATAATAATCATGATGAAATGAAACTTAACAAAGAAATAAATAAAACTATAAATAATCATAAATTAAAAGTAGTAGGTTATTATACATCTAAAGAACAAATTGATACATATTTAGTTAATACAAATTTAATAAAAATTAAGTTAATTACTTCTGCATCAGATATTTCTATTTATACTAAAAACAAAGAAAAAGTATTAAATGAAGCTCATAATAACTTTAAAATAAATATTAAAGATAGTTATTTAGCCAGTAAAGATGAATATATACAGAGTAAAAAAGAAGGTATTAAAACAACTATCATAAGTTCTGGTATTATAATAATAATATCTTTAATTGAAATATTTTTAATGATTAGATCAAGTTTTTTATCTCGTGTAAAAGAAGTAGGAATTTATAGAGCCATCGGTGTTAAAAAACGTGATATTTATATTATGTTTAGTGGAGAAATTATCGCAATTACTTGCCTTGCATCCATTCCTGGTATACTATTTTCAACTTATGTTATATCATTATTAACTAAAATATCATATCTAAAAAGTATGCTTTTAATAAACCCTATAATAGTTGGATATAGTATATTGCTTGTATTTATTTTTAACTTAATAGTTGGATTAGTACCAATTTATAACACTCTTAGAAAAAGACCAGCTGAAATTTTATCTAGAACAGATATTTAATCTGTTCTTTTTATTTACTTTAATATCTAATTGATATAAAATTATAATAGGAGATGATTAGATGAATAAAAAAGGTTTTTCTTTAGTTGAACTTTTAGGAGTTCTTGTTATATTAGGTATTTTATCAGCAACAACTATACTTGCTTACTCTAAATATAAAAATAAAGCTATCAATCAATCATATGAAACAATGCTAAAAGATGCAGCTAGTGCAGCTGAAAATTATTTTTTAGATAATGTTAATGAGGAAAATGTAAATATTGAGACATTAGTAAATTTTAATTATCTGTCAAAAACAATAGATCCTAAAAACAAAAACTCTAACTGCACAGGAAAAGTATCTAAAACAATTGAAGAGAACAATAATAAACTTGATAAAATAATATTTAAAGTAGAAATACAATGTACTAATAAAAAATTATGTAAAATTTTTCCTGATGGCACAACTTGTTAAAATAGATCAGCTTATTGTAATAATAGATAATTTATTTAAATAAATATTAATATATGGAGAGTGATTAAATGACCCCACTAAGAGATTTCTTTACAAAAATATTTAAATCAAAAAAAAGAAATGAACCTTGGCTTGAATATTATTCTAAAGAAGAACAAAAAATAAAGTTTACAGATGAACTAATTTATGAATATTTAAAAAATAGTGTAGGAGAAGATAAAGATTACATTGCTCTTAACTATTTTGGTACAAGAATTAGTTATAATGAATTATTTTTAAAAATAGAACAAGCAAGTAAATCTTTAAGATCAATGGGTGTAAAACCACATGACGTTGTAACAATTTGTATGCCTAATACACCCGAGGCAGTTATATCTTTTTATGCATGTAATAATATCGGTGCAATTGCTGATATGATTCACCCTTTATCTAGCAGTGAACAAGTAAAAAACTATTTATTAGACTCAAAATCAAGATTTTTAATTATGCTAGATGCTAATTATGAAAAATATAAAGAGATTTTACCAGAAACGTTAGTATATAAAACAGTGTTTGTCTCTCCTAAAGAATCTATGCCCACAGTAACAAGTATTGGTTATCAAATAACTAGAGGATTAAAAATTAAAAAGCCACGTTTAAGTGATATCGATTTTCTAACTTGGAAAGAATTTTTAATACGTGGAGTTACTTATAATAAACCTTTTAAAAATCCTATGAAATCAAAAGATGTGGCAATAATACTACATAGTGGTGGAACAACAGGTAAACCAAAAGGAATAATGCTTTCAAATTATAATTTTAATGCTGAATGTCAACAAGATGGAGTAAATGTTTATGATGTAAGACCAAGAGATAAGATTTTAACAATTCTTCCAATATTTCATGGATTTGGTTTGTGTGTCTGTATCCATTGCCCATTATGTTTAAAAGTTGAAACTATTCTTATGCCTGAGTTCGATAACGGAAGATTCTATAAAATAATGAAAAATTTAAAACCTCATATCCTAGCAGGAGTTCCAACACTTTGGGAAGGAATGATGAGTAATAAAAAATTTGATAATGTTGATATGTCGCAACTTAAATATATAATTTCAGGAGGAGACTATTTAACTATTCAAATGGAGAAAAAAATGAATAACTTTCTACATACTCATAATGCTACTATAAATATTTCAAAAGGTTATGGTATGACTGAAAGTGTTGCTGCCACTGCTTATACTTTTAACGATACAAATGAACCAGGTTCAATTGGGATACCTATGGTTGGAAATAGTTTTAAAATATGTAATCCTGAAACTTTAGAAGAATTACCATTTGGTGAAGAAGGAGAAATTTGTGTTAGTGGACCAACTGTCATGGTTGGATATTTAAATAATAAAGAAGAGACAAAAAAAGTATTAAAAAAACATAAAGATAATAAAATATGGCTGCATACTAAAGATTTAGGATATATTTCACCTGATGGAATAATTTATTTTACAGGTAGACTTAAAAGAATGATAATATCAAGTGGATTTAATGTTTATCCAAGCGTCATTGAAGAAGTCATTGAAAAACATCCTGATGTATCAAAATGTTGTGTAATAGGATTACCTCATAAATATAAACAACAGGTTGCTAAAGCATTTATTGTATTAGAAAGAGATAGAAAACCAACCCCACAAATCAAAAGAGAAATAATAAATTTATGTAAAAAAAATCTAGCAGTTTATTCACTACCTAAAGAATATGAATTTAGAGAAAACTTACCTAAAACTTTATACAATAAAATAGATTATAAATTATTAGAAAAAGAAGAGGAAGAAAAGAAAAAATAAGATAAATAAAAAGATTTTGATAAATAATTAAAAAAATAAATGAGTAATTAAATTTACTCATTTTTTATGATAAAATATAGTTATGCAACTAATAATTTACATAATTTCCAAGTGAAATGTATAGAAAGCAACCAAAATTATTAGTAAAATTATAGTCATGAGAGAGGTGAAAAATATGAAGTTTGGTGACAAATTAATTGCACTAAGAAAAAAGAATGGTTACTCACAAGAAGAGTTAGCTGAAAAATTAAATGTATCGAGACAATCAGTCTCAAAATGGGAAAGTAATAATACTTATCCTGAAACAGATAAAATAGTTCAAATCTGTAATATTTTTAATTGTTCAATGGATGATTTAATTAATGATAAAATAATGGATATAGAACAAGTAGAAAGAAAAGAAAAAGGTACTATAAATATTGATTCATTATTAGATTTTATTACTAAAACAATTGATATGTTTACAAGTATGACATTTGGAAGTGGTTTAAAATGTGTAATAGAATTATTTATAATTGCCTGTGTTATGGCATTTGGTGGTTTTATAGTAATTAATATAGCAACAGCTTTATTAGATGGATTATTATCATTTATAGGAAATACTTATACAATTACAAATTTTATAGCTTCAATATTAGGCTTTGCTTGGTTTATTTTAACAATCATTTGCGTAATTCATATTTTTAAGATTAGATATTTAGATTATTATGATCAAGTAATAAATGAAAACGATAAAAATAATAAGAAAAATCAAGAAAAAGTTGAATTGAAAAATAAAAACAGTGAAAAAATTACTCATAATGAAAAAGTAAAAAATATAGTAATTAGAGATAAAAAAAATCAACCACTTGCATTTTTATCAATCTTATCTAATCTAGTAATATGGTTTATGAAATTTTGTGCCTTAATGTTTAATGTAGTAGCAATAATTACTTTATTCGCATTTGTAGTGTGCTTTGTTATTATAATCCCTTTTAGTCTACATTCTTTATTATTTTTAGGAATAAATATAGGATTGATTGCTGCTATTTTTATAACATTATTAATTATAATTGTTCTATTTAAATTTATATTTAATCAATCAATCAATTTAAAATTAGCAATAATTTTATTTGTATGTGCTATAATAATAGGTGGAATAGGTTCAGGAATAGGGGTTATTGGACTAAAAGATATTGAAGTAAGAGATATTTCTGCTAGTGAAAATTTAATAGATTTTGAAGAAAAAATTTATTATTCTGATAATTTATTTATCGATCACTATGGATATGATATAGAATACATTATAGATAATAATATAGAAAATGAAGATATAATAATAAACACTAAATATGATAATCGTCTATTTAAAGTTAATTCACTTTATAATACTCAAGATAATATGAATGGTTATTCTATTCATGTTTATAATAACCTAAATTTTAAAAATATTTATAATATCTTTTTAAAAGATTTAAAAAATAATATCTTAGTAGATTATAGTTCAAATGAATTAGGTGTTATCAAAGTAAAAGCTAATAATGCAACCATTGAAAAATTAATGAATAATTCATCTAAAATTTATTTATATAATAAAACAAAAACTAAAACTGGTTTTGTAACTGATAAATATGAATATAAAGTAGTTGTTAATAATGATGGTTGTAGTGGAAGATATGATGCAACTGAAGATACAATGAAAATCAACTCTAAACGTTGTAAATGTGAAAGAAAAACAATCGATACATATAAAGGTACTAAAGTAATTTATAATTGTATTTCAAATTATGAAGAAGATGAAGATTATGAATATTTAGAAGATTATGAATAGTAAAAGACACTAAAAATTAGTGTCTTTCTTTTTTATAAAAAGTATAACTACATTAAAATATCACAAATAAGCATTACTATTATTCCAATAATGAAAGCTATAGTTGTTGCTCTTTTAGCATTATAATTATAAGCATTAGGTATTAATTCATAAATAGAAATATGAATCATTATCCCAGCAGTCATCGCAAGAATAAAACCTAATATAAAATCATTAACAAATCTTGCGATAAATAAATAGGCAAGAACTGCTCCAAAAAGCTCTGAAAAACCAGAAATTAAAGTATAGAAAAAAGCTTTTTTTCGACTTTTAGTAGCATAAAAGATCGGAACAGCAATAGAAATTCCTTCAGGAATATTATGTAAAGCTATCGCTAGTGATAAACTTAATCCTAATTCAATATTAGAAGAAGTTGAAATAAAAGTTGTAATTCCTTCAGGGATATTATGTAAAATCAAAACAATTATTGAAATAATCCCTAATTTATAAAGTTTATTAGATGTAAATTTTTCTTCAATTTTTTGATCAACAAATTGAGAAAACAAAATACCTAAAACTATAAAAATAGATGTAATAATTATCATAGGAAAAATTTTAAAAATATTATTAAATAAGATAACAGATTCAGGAATTAATGAAGATAAAGATATTGTAAGCATTACTCCTGCAGAAAAAGCTAATGAATAAGCAATAATCTTATCTTTTTTATATTCCTTCATATAACAAGGAATAATTCCAATAATGGTAGAAATACCAGCAATAAATGTAATTAAAAAACTAAATAATGTTTGATTCATAGTAATTAATATGAAAACAATTAGTTATTTAGACCAAATTATGTTAAAATTAGAAAAGAAAAGAAGTGCATATTATGAATTATGATAAATTAATGGAAGAACAAATAAAAAATATTAAAGAGGGTGAAGAATTATTTCTTCATGCTTGTTGTGCTCCATGTTCATCAGCAGTTCTTGAAAGAATTGCTAACCATTTCAAAGTAACTATTTTTTATTATAATCCCAATATTAATGAGGAAAAAGAATATAAAAAAAGAGTAAATGAATTAAATAAATTTATAAATAAATTTCAAACTAAATATAAAATAACTATAATCGAAGGAAAATATGAACCAGAAAAATTTAATTTAATTGCTAAAGGTTTAGAAAATGAAAAAGAACGAGGAAGTCGTTGCTACAAATGCTATAAACTTCGTTTAGAAGAAACTGCAAAACTAGCAGAAGAATTAGGCTATAAATATTTTTGTACCACACTAACTCTTTCTCCACATAAAAATGCTAATTGGCTTAACGAAATAGGAGAAGAACTAGAAAAAAATTATAATACTACTTATCTTTATTCTGATTTTAAAAAGAAAAATGGTTACAAAAGAAGCATTGAACTATCAAAAGAATATAATTTATATCGTCAAGATTATTGTGGTTGTATTTATTCTAAAAATAATAAAAATATTTAAAAAAAACAGAGCTTTTCTAAAATTTACTCTGTTTTTTTAATTTTACTTTTTCTTTAATTTTATTTATTTCAAAATTATGATTTATTAATTCTTTTTCCAGTTCAGGAATAATTATATTTCCACGAGAAGTATATTGATCGTATTCTACAATTTCTATTCCATCTTTAAAAATTTTAAAAGCAGAAGATTTCATTTTACTCATATCATGTATAATTAAAACAAAAACATCTAATTCATTTTTTATAAAATAATCAATAATAATATCTTTTATTTTATCAAGTTTTTCTTTATTATTATCTTTACCATTCATTTGTAATGAACTAACTTCTATATTTCTTGATTTAATATTATACTTTTTAAGACCCGTAAAAGCTGCTGCTTCTAAATTAGTTAAATCAGTAAGCATTAAGCCAACTTCATAAAATTGTTCTTTATCAAAATTATATTTATTACAAAGATGTTCTGCCCATATTTTATCTTCATCTCTTGCTTTTATAGAATTAAAACTAGCTGTGTCAACATATGTTGCTAAAATAGCTAATTTTAACAATTCTTTACTAAAGAATTCTTCTCTTCCTTCTACAATAAGTAGAGCTGTTGAGCTAATTTTTTCATTAACATAAAATGGTGTTTTAACTATTTTAGAAGTAGGGTGATGATCTATTATTGCAACAATTTCCTTATTTTCTAAATCTCTTTCAAAATGATCAACTAAAATTATTTTCTTATCAGCTGTTGTCAAATCTCTTTGGTGTTTAAAAAAAGGAATTAAAAACCTATTACATATACTAATTGTATCATTATCTAATTTTTGATCAGGAATAACAAATTCTGCCTTATAACTAGTATTATTATTTATATAATATTCAAGTAATAAACCACTAATAATAGAATCAACATCTGGATTTATATGACCTAAAATTATTAATTTCTCACTATCCATATAGCCCTCCTAAAAACACTTTATATATATTTTATCATATATTATATAATAATTATACTAAACTATAATCTTTACTTATTATTATTAAAATAGTATACTTATTATAAATTCAAAAAGGATGTGTGAAAATGAAATATTATTGTATAGGTATTAAAGGAACTGGTATGTCAACCCTTGCTCAAATTCTTAGAGACTTAGGAAATGAAGTAATAGGTTATGATGATGCTACTGGTTATAAATTTACACAAAAAGGATTAGAAGAAAGAAATATACCTATTTATTATGATAGTAATCATGAAATACCACAAGATGCTATTGTTACATATAGTGTTGCTGTTAATGAAAATCATAAAGAAATAGAAAGAGTTAAAAGCTTAGGATTACAAATAAAAAAATATAATGAAATTATGGGCGAGATTGTTTCATTATTTGAAAGTATTGGAGTAAGTGGTACACACGGAAAAACAACAACAGCTTCACTTATAAAACATATTTTAGAAGATAGTGGAGGATGTAATTATTTTATAGGTGCTGGAGATGGATACGCAACACGAGAAAACAAGTATTTTGTTGTCGAAAGCGATGAATTTAATCGCCATTTTACAGCATATCATCCAAAATTTTCAATTATAACTAACATAGAAGCTGAACATTTAGAATGTTACAAAGATATCGAAGATATTCGTAATACTTTTGAAATTTTTGCTAATAATACATCTAAACTTGTTATCGCAAACGGAGATAATTTAGAAACTAGAAAGATAAATTATAATACAAAAGTAATGTTTTATGGATTTAGTTTTAAGAATGATATTGTAATAAAAAACCTTAAATTAACAGAAGAAGGTTCTAGATTTGATATTTATATTAAAGAAGAATTATATGGTAGCTTTGAAGTTCCTTTATATGGTAAACATATGGTTATGGATGTTTGTAGTGCAATAATAATCTGTAAAAATATCGGAATAGAAAAAGAAAGAATTATCGAATCATTAAAAACATTCAAAAATTCAAAAAGAAGATTTGCTATTGAAAAAATTAACAAAACTATTATTGTAGATGACTATGCACATCATCCAACAGAAATCAAAGCAACATTAGAAGCAGTTAGACAAAAATATCCTAATAAAAGATTAGTGGTAGTTTTTAAACCAAATACATATTCAAGAACAAAAGATTTCACACTAGAGTTTGCAGATGCCCTAAACATTGCAGATAAAGCCTATGTAACAGAAATTGATTGTAATAGAGAAAACCCAGCTGATTATCCAGGAATAAATTCTAATTTAATTATTGAAAAACTAAATGATGGAGATATTATAAGTGAAGATGAAATAAATAAATTAAGTAATGAATTAGATTCAGTTGTATGTTTTATGAGTTGTGCATATGTAGATAATTTAATAAATAGATTTAAAGATTTAATTATTAAAAGTAATATGGAGTAAATATGTTTGAGAAATTAATTAATAATGTTCAAGACAAATATAAAAAATATAAAGAAGAATCTTCTTTATATAACGATTTATTAAATAAAACTAAAATTTTAGAAAATCTTATTACAATTCCAAATATAGATAAAACAAAAATTACTGTAAGTTACAAAGATATTTTAGAAATATGTCCTGATTTAAATGAACAAAAAGCTCTAATAATAAGAGGAATCCTACCTCTTAATGAACTTTATTTAACAGTTTTATATGCTAAAGAATGTAAAACAAATATAGAATATTTTCTAGTGCCTACCAATAAATCTTTATGGTTTATCGGTACTACTAATTATAAAAAAATAGACTATGAAAGTATAAATATACAAATCATTAAAAATAATATAATGAGTAAAATTTTACAAATAAATGATATATTATTTGAGGTTAATGGTAATAATCAAAAAATAGACGATTTTTTAAAATTAATTAATGAAAAAACTTACCGAGATAATCTTATTTTAGAAAAAGAAAAAGAGTTTTGTGGAATTAATCCAAATTTAAGAGTTATAAATGAACTAGGAACAGGGATTAGTTTAGATGATAAAAATAATATTGTTTTTCATTCTAAAAATTTTAATTATTTAACTAATATAAAAGAAATAATAAACTATGAATTACTATTAGATGATAATGTTGTAATAGAAAAAAAGAGTAATAGAAGAGTAAGACTAACAACAAATAAAAATAGTTGCTATCAAATGAATATTAGAATTACAACCAACAAAAATTCATTTATTCTTCCAATTATTAATAAATCAGCATTTAATGAACTATATCAAGCAACAAGTTCAGTTTTTATAAATGGAAAAAAATTTGCTGAAAAAATTATAAATATTTTAGATGAGTTAGATGAAAATTATTTAAATAACAATTATTAAAATTAAAAATGATCATAATAAGGATAAAAAAATAAAGGAATTGAGTTGCAGATAATTTGGACGATTTATATCTTAAATTAAAAAATAAAAAGAACAAGAAACTGAAATTAAATAAAATAAAATAAAATAACAATCTTTATATGTTTTGACAGTCATTCTTTTAATAATTAATGAAATTAAAAAAAGTTGACATTTATTTTATACTTAGTTTATATTGGATTATAAAAGAACTATATATTAAAAAAGGAAATTAAAAAAATATGAAAAATAAAAATATAACAAGAAAAATATCTCAAGGAGTTTATGTTTTAACAACAAATGGTGGAGGTTGTATAGTTGATGCTGTATCACAAATTAGCTCAGGAGATAATCCTTTAATAGCAGTAGCTGTTATGAAAAAAAATTATACAAACAGCTTATTACAAAAAAACAATAAATTAGCTTTATCTGTTTTAGGAGTAGAAAATAGTGGAGAAATCATCAATACATTTGGTATGAAATCAATGAAAGATTATGATAAATTTAAAGATATTGATTATACAGAAATTGATGGAGTACCTATTATAAATGATTCTCTTGGTTATATGATTTGTGAAATTGTTGATAAAATTGAGAATGAAACTCATACATTGTTTATTACTAAATTAATAGAAGGAGATCTATTTAAAGATAAAGAAGCTATGACATATCAATATTATCAAGAAAATAAAGAAGATTTATTAAAAGTAACAACAGAAAAAGGTAAAACAGCTTGGATTTGTACTATGTGTGGATATATCTACTATGGGGATGAAATACCAGATGATTTTAAATGTCCAATTTGTGGAGTAGGAAAAGAATATTTTAAATTAAAAGATAATTAATTACTTAGAAAGAATCAAAAGAGATTCTTTTTCTTAAATATAAAAAGAGGTGTTTTAATGAAAAAAATAATGATTGTAGAAGATGATAAAACAATTAGTGAAGAACTTAAAAATTTACTTGATAACGCTGGATACGAATCAATAATATTAAAAGATTTCAAAAATTCAGTTAACATTGTTTTAGAAAGCAAAGCAGACTTAGTATTATTAGATATAAATATTCCAAATCTTAATGGAGAACTTCTTTTAAAAGAAATTAGAAAAACATCAAATGTGCCAGTTATAATGGTAACTAGTAAGACAAATGAAATCGATGAAGTTTTATCAATATCTTATGGAGCAGATGACTATATTACAAAACCATATAATCCTACACTTTTATTACTTAGAATTCAAAATATTTTTAAACGTATAGAAAGAACAAGCGATTGCTATTTCTATCAAAAAGTAGAGTTTTATCCAACAAAAGGTATTTTAAAAAAAGAAGACCAAGAAGTTTTATTAACAAAAAACGAAATGATTATTTTTAGTTATCTTTTAAATAATAAGGGAAACATTGTAACAAGAGATGACTTAATGACAGATTTATGGAATAATGAGGAATATATTAATGATAATGCTTTAACTGTAAATATAAGTAGATTAAGAAATAAATTAAGCGAATTGGGCTATTATGAGGCCATTGAAACTAGAAAAGGACAAGGATACATTTTAATATGAACATAAAAAAATATTTAAAAGACAAACTAATAGATTTAATAATTATTTTAGTAACTTACATAATTATTTTACTTATGTTACTTGTTTTTAAAACATCCCATAATTTAATAATCGCAACTACTTTTATATTTTTTCTTATGACTATTATGTTAGTATTAATAGATTTTTTCCGTAAGAAAAAATTTTATGATGAATTTCTTAATAATTTAAATCGTTTAGACAAAAAATATTTAATTTTAGAAACGATAACTAAACCAAATTTTTTAGAAGGAGAACTTCTTTATCATAGTCTATATGAAATAGACAAATCAATGATAGAAAATATTAAAATAATAGAAAAAGAAGTTGACGATTTTAAAGACTATATCGAAATGTGGATACACGAAGTAAAAATTCCTATTTCTAGCTTAACATTACTTTGTCATAATCATAAAAATATTCTAAGTAAAAATTATTTTGCACAAGTAAAAAGACTTGATAATTACATTGATCAAGTTCTCTATTATGTAAGAAGTAATTATACAGAAAAAGATTTTGCTATAAGAAAAATATCGCTTGATAAAACTATTAGTGAAGTATTACTTAAAAATAAAGATGATTTATTAGAAAATTCTATCGATATAGAAGTTAATTTAGATGAAAAGAATATTTACTCAGATCAAAAGTGGTTAATATTTATAATTAATCAAATAATAAATAATAGTATTAAATATAAAGATAATAAAAAAAAATCAATTATAAAAATCACTAGTAAAAAATGTCACGATAAAGTAATTTTATCTATATATGATAATGGAATTGGAATAGATAAAGAAGATATACCACAAGTATTTAAAAAATCTTTTACAGGAAACAACGGTAGAGACTCCATAAAATCTACAGGAATGGGTCTATATATTGCAAATAAATTATGTGAAAAACTAGGACATATTCTAGAGATTAATTCTAAAAAAGGAGAATATACAGAGCTTATTATTAATTTTGGAAGTAACAATTTATATAACTTTAATGATTGATTATTACAAATTTGTAACATTAAATAATATTAAAGAAACGACAACTAAGATTTAATATCATAAAATTAATACAGAAAGGAGAAATATTATGGAAAATATTTTAAAAATAGAAAGTATTGAAAAATACTATGGAAATAAATCTAGTTTAACTAAGGCGATAAATGATATTTCTTTTAATGTTACAAAAGGAGAATTTGTTGCAATCATGGGAGCTAGTGGTTCAGGAAAAACAACTCTTTTAAACTGTATTTCAACAATTGATAAAGTAACATCAGGTAATATATATGTAGGAGGTGAAGACATAACAAAATTAAAAGGAAATAAACTAAATAAATTTAGAAGGGAAGAATTAGGGTTTATCTTTCAAGATTTTAATTTATTAGATACTTTAACAGCATATGAAAACATTGCCCTTGCTTTGTCAATTCAAAACATCAATACTAAAGAAATTGATACAAAAATTAAAAAAGTTGCCAAAGAATTAAATATTTGCGATGTTTTAAATAAATATCCATATCAAATGAGTGGAGGACAGAAACAAAGAGTAGCATCAGCAAGAGCAATAATTACTAACCCTAAATTAATATTAGCAGATGAACCTACAGGAGCACTTGATTCTAAATCAGCTAAAATGCTATTAGAAAGATTTAATTATTTAAACACAACTCTAGCTGCAACAATTCTTATGGTAACACATGATGCATTTACAGCTAGTTATGCAACTCGTGTAATTTTTATTAAAGACGGAAAAATATTTAATGAGATACATAGAGGTGATCAATCAAGACGTGAATTCTTTGATAAAATTATTGATGTAGTAACAATGCTTGGTGGTGATTTAGTTGATGCTTTATAAACTATCAATTAAAAACATAAAGAAAAGCATTAAAGATTATGCTATTTACTTTTTTACCCTTATCTTAGGAGTAGCAATATTTTATGTTTTTAATGCAATCGACTCTCAAACAGTAATGCTTGATATCTCAAACTCTACTAATGAAATAATAAAATTAATGACAAATATGTTATCAGGAGTCAGTGTTTTTGTATCTTTTATTTTAGGTTTTTTAATTATCTATGCCAGTAGATTTTTAATCAAAAGAAGAAATAAAGAATTCGGTATTTATTTAACATTAGGAATGAGTAAGAGAAAGATCTCTTTAATACTATTTATAGAAACATTATTTATAGGAATTATATCATTAATAATTGGTTTAGGTTTGGGATTTTTATTATCTCAATTTATGAGTATCCTAGTTGCTAATATGTTTGATGCAGATTTAAAAAAATTTGAGTTTATATTTTCATCAAGTGCCTCAGTAAAATGCTTAATTTATTTTGGAATAATGTATTTACTTGTTATGATTTTTAATACAGTAAATATTAGTAAATGTAAACTTGTAGAACTTTTACATTCAAATAAAAAATCAGAAAAAATAAAATTAAAAAATCCCTGGTTATGTATATTCATCTTTGTTTTAGCAACTATAGGACTATCTTATGCATATTATTTAGTTACTGGTGGAGTTGATAAATTACAAAATGTTAAAGAAATATTTATTCCTATAACTTTAGGCTCAATTACAACATTTTTTATCTTTTGGTCATTATCAGGATTATTATTAAAACTAATTATGAGTATGAAACATTTTTATTATAAAGGGCTAAATAGTTTTACATTAAGACAAATCAGTTCTAAAATAAATACAACAGTATTTTCAATGTCCATTATTTGTATAATGTTATTTATTACTATTTGTGTCTTATCAAGTGCTCTATCAATAAAAAATTCTATGTCAGCAAATTTACAAGAATTAGCACCAGTAGATATTCAATTAACACAAGTAATGAATTTAGATAGTGAAGATATTTCTGAATTTTATACAGAAAACATGGTGAAAAATTCTAAACTAGATTTATTTGAAACTTTTAAAAGAAATGAAATAAACTTATTAGATGAATTAAAAGATGTAACTTCTATCTATATTTATAAAACACCAACTCTAACTTATAAAGACACATTAGGTTCTAAATTAAAAGAAATACAAAAAAAGTTTAAACATTTAAATTACGATTCTAGCGAAACAATTGTAAAATTAAGTGAATATAACAGTCTTGCTAAATTATATGGCGACAAAACATATACTTTAAATAGTGATGAATATCTTATTATAGGAGACTTTGAGTCAATGACTTCGATAAGAGATGAAGCATTAAAAACAGATCCTAAAATAAATGTTTTTAACCATATTTTAAAGCCTAAATATAAAAAATGCCAAGAGGGATTTATTGAAATGAGTGGAAACCATATCAATAGTGGAATAATAATTGTTCCTGATGAAGTAGTTGATGATAATTATATCTATTACCATATGATAGTAGGTAATTATAAAGTTTCTAACAAAAAAGACAAAATAAAAATAGAAGATAAATTTTTAGATATTAATCTAAACAAGAACTACATTATTCCAAATATTAACACAAGATTAGATATTGCAGAAGCAACAACTGGATTAGGTGGAATCGCAACTTTTATAGGCTTATATCTAGGTATTATTTTCTTAATATCAAGCGCTGCAATTTTAGCATTAAAAGAATTATCTGAATCAAGTGATAATAAAAATAGATTTAAAATACTTAGAAAACTTGGTTGTGATGAAAAATTAATCAATAAAGCATTATTTAGACAAATAGGAATATTTTTTATGATGCCTCTTTCTTTAGCAATTATTCATTCTATCTTCGGTATAAAGTTTTCATGTTTCATCTTAGAAATATTCGGAAAAGATGGACTTTTACCTTCAATTATAATGACAGCTTGTTTTATAATAATTATTTATGGTGGATATTTTTTAATAACATATCATTGTAGTAAAAATATAATTAAAGAAAAGTAGAGTACAGATATGTTTAATAATGAACTATTTTGGTTATTTTTACCATTAATAATATTTGAAGTAATATTTATTGTAATTGCTATTATTAAAGGAAGGAATAAAAAGAATCAGTTTAAGTAGTTTAAACTTATTCTTTTTTGCTTTATTTTTAGGTATTATTTTTTAGAAAATAATCATTTAATAATATAGAAGTAATTATAAAATATTAAAGATAATAAGATAAAATGAAAATTAATGTATTTGTGTAATTATTTCTTTAAAAAAAATTAGTTTATGCTATAATAATTAATTAAACAAGGGAGGTTTTATATATGATAAAAACTACAGTAAGCAATGCTTATCAACTGAACAAATTTTTAAAAGAAAAATATGGAAAAAGATTAAAGACTGATTCTTTTGCCGTAACAGAGGGCAGAGTTTCTGGTAGCCTAGATTCAAAAAGATTTAATATAAGTTTTAAAGGTGATGAATATTTATTAATTTCCACTAGCAGAAATACAAGTGAAATTTTAGATGAATTACTTCCAACATTAACAGAAGTAATGGGAGGTCAAAAACCAATTTGTAGTTATGATGTAAAAAGTAACAGGTTAAAAGAATTTCTATCAACAATTGAATGGGATATTGTTGCACCAGAAAAAAGAATTAAAGATATCGTAAATAATAGAGCATATTCTGATGGTGGGATAAAAATTCATAATCTTAAATTATATAACTCTAAAACCATTGAAGATTATAAAGAAAGCGCTCAAGAAAAAGAAGAAAGAATTAAAAATGCCAGAATCTATGGTATTGACCAAGGTTGTTGTGATCCTGAAGAAATAAAAAATTTAAGTGAATTAGACTTATACTTTCAAATAGATGCAATGAGTGCATATTTATGGCGTTGTCATCACGAAATGGATCATGGCAGAATTGAGCAAATTGATTTAACAGAAGAACAATATGCTTTTGAATATATGGTATATCAAACAACAAAATTTGGAGTTGAAATACCTGAACCAAGGCTAGATAAACATATTACTGTTACGCCTTCATATCATGCTTGGCATCAATTTTATTCAAATCATTTTAAAAGTCTTTCTACTGAAGAATGGAACGCTTTCCAAGAAGCTTATAGAAACGGAGAAGATATTTCCGAATATATGCCAACTGGTAGTTGGAAGAATTTATCAGACCAACAACCTAAACAGAAAACATTTAAATAGTTTATAATTCTTCATCTTTTAATTAAGTAATCCATAATATTCTATAAATAATTTAATTACTACAAATTATAATATTTGTAGTTTTTTTATTATTTTTATAAAACTAGATATTGACTGATGTAATATAGTGTTATATACTGTTATACATAAGGAGAAACTCTATGAAAATGATTATAAGTAATAGTAGTTCTATTCCAATTTATGAACAAATAAAAAACTCTATAAGAGATCAAATCATAAACGAAGAATTACTAGAAGATGAAGCACTACCCTCGATAAGAACTTTAGCAGCTGATATAAAAATTAGTGTAATGACTATAAAAAAAGCTTATGATGAGTTAGAAAGTGAAGGATATATTATCTCTCGTCAAGGTAAAGGTACATTTGTAGCTAGAAAAAATAATGATTTAGAAAAAGAGTTTGCTAGAAAAAAAATAGAGGAGTATATTAAAAAAATTGTAGAAATATCTACTAAATACAAAATAAATAACCAAGAAATAATTGATGTTATAAATATTTTTTTAAGGAGTGAAGAGTAATGAATAATGCCATTGAAATTAAAGATTTAACTAAAACATATTCAAATTTTGAATTAAAAAATATAAACCTAGAAATACCTAGAGGAATTATAGTGGGTTTAATTGGAGAAAACGGTGCAGGAAAAACAACTTTAATTAAATCAATTTTAAATATAATACATAAAGATACAGGTTCAATTAAAATATTTGGAAAAGACTATCAACAATATGAAAATGAAATTAAAGAAGACATTGGTGTAGTTTTAGATGATGAATTCTTCCCAGAACTTTTAACAGCAAAAGATATTAATTATATAATGAAAGATATTTACAAAAATTGGGATCAATTGCTTTTTTATAAATATCTATCTGATTTTAAAATTGATGATAAAAAAATAATAAAAAACTTCTCAAAAGGAATGAAAAAGAAATTAGAAATAGCTACATCCCTATCTCATCATCCAAAATTATTGATATTAGATGAACCTACCAGTGGACTAGATCCAGTAGTAAGGGAAGAAGTCTTAGATATATTTATGAATTTCTTACAAGATGAAGAAAATACAATTCTTCTATCAACACATATTACAAGTGATTTAGAAAACATTGCTGATAAGATTATATTTATAGATAAAGGAAATAAAATATTAGATATATCAAGAGATGAATTGTTTGATAATTACGGTATCTTAAAATGTGATTTAGAAAAATTTAAAACTATAAATAAAGAAGATATAATTACATATAAGAAAAATAAATATGATGTAAGAATATTAATTAATAATCGAAAAAAATTAGCAAAAAAATATCAAGACTTATTAATAGATAAAATTACTTTAGAAGAATTAATGGTCTTAATGATTAAAGGAGGTAAATAAGATGTTAGGATTTATTAAAAAAGATTTATTACTAGTAAAAAATAATTATAAAACAATACTTATTTCTGTAATAATTTTTATTTTATTTAGCTTTTCTAATAATACAGATATATCATTTTTTCTTCCATTTATGATGTTAGTAATTATTATATCTACTTTTAGTTATGATGATTATAATAAATGGACTATCTATTCAGCGACATTTCCAAACGGAAGAAAAAATTATATAAAAGGTAAATATATTGCAACAATCATTTTAATAATAGGAATTACATTAATTAATTTTATTTTATCTTTTTTATTATTTTCTATTAAACATAGTATAGATTTAGAAAATATCATTATATCTTATTTAGGATGTATAATAGCTATATTATCAATAATTTCAATTTTATTTCCTTTTCTATTTAAATACGGCTCTGAAAAAGGAAGAATTGTCATGTTCATATTATCAATTTTAGTATTTACTTTTATTGGAATTATTTCTAAATTTAATCTTAAATTACCTAGTAATTTACTATCATTCTTTAAAGATTTTGGAATATATTTTATTTGTAGTTTAGTAGTTATAATGTTAATTAGTTCTTATTTTCTTTCTAAAAAAATATTTCTAAAAAAAGAATTATAAATCTAACTGCAAAAAAATAAAAAAATTAATTAAAAAGTGTTATAATATAAATAAAGGAGAAAAGATTATGAAATTAAAAAAAGTATTTAATTATTTTGTTATAGTTGTAGTAACTTTAATTTTACTTACAGGATGTAATAATACAGCAAAACCAGAAGAAACAAAAAAAGAAGTTGATAAAATTAAAGGAAATTGTGAAATACAAGAATGTATCAAACTAATTGAAACATCAAATTCTATCGAAGAGATTAATGATATTATTGGTTTTAAAGCTGAAAAAAGTAAGTATTCAGAAACATACACTTGGAAATTATCTGAAAAAACTTGGATAGATGCCACTCCAAATACTAGTGATAGTAGTTATAGTGTATCAGCAAATTATGATAAGACAACTATAAAAAACGATCAAGCAGATTTTTCTTCATTTAATGAAATGAGAACTTCTCTAGGAAAAGGAGAATCATTTACTTATGAAGAAGTAGTAAAAAAAGTAGGTGGAGTTGAAGGAACTTTAGCCGGTAAAACATCGACTTCCAAAAGATATATATGGGTAAATAAATATGATCAAACATTCAGTGCAACTTTTTCTGATACAAATGATGGAAAAACATCAATTATTTCCCTAAGATAATTTTTTAAATTATTACAAAACTGTAATTTTATTTACAGTTTTTATTTGCTAAAATTTATTTAGACGAAAAAATTATTAAATGTTCGTTCAAAAAAAGAAAGGTGAAAATATATGAAAGAAATCGTAGAAGTAAATAATATAAAAAAATATTATGGAAAAAATAACATTATAACCAAAGCAGTAAATGGTATTAGTTTTAATGTATTTGAAAAGGATTTTGTTGCGATTATGGGAGCTAGTGGTTCAGGAAAAACAACTCTTTTAAACTGTATTTCAACAATTGATAGTCCAACAAGTGGAAATATCATAATTAATAACAAAGATATTACACAATTAAAAGAAGATGAACTTGCTGACTTTAGAAGGAATGAATTAGGATTTATTTTTCAAGATTTTAATTTACTAGACACATTAACAATTGAAGAAAACATAGCTCTTGCATTAATTGTCAACAAAAATAAAACAGATAAAATAGATACCTTAGTAGAAAATATTGCAAAAAAGTTAGGAATATTAGATATTTTAAAAAAATTTCCTTATGAAGTTTCAGGCGGAGAAAAACAAAGATGTGCTTGTGCAAGAGCATTAATTAATAATCCCAAATTAATTTTAGCAGATGAACCAACAGGAGCGTCTTGTTTAGTAGTCAAACCATTTTTGCTATTTAAAAATAATCTTAAATTTAGATTCTTCACTTTCTTCAATATATTCAATATAATTGCTCCAAAAAATTCTTTTGTTTTCGTCAGTTAGTTTCTCATAAATATCCATAGCACTAGCATTTTCTAGTATTTTTTTATATTTAGAAGTATCACGCTTTGTTTCTTCTTGTACTTCAACTAACTTTATTTCTTCTTTAAATTTACTATAATCTTTATCATACTTTTCTTTTGTAATTCTTCCCTCAATATATAAATCATTAAGTCTTTCTAACTTGGCGTTTATTTTATCAGGATTCAATTTAACTATATTTTTATTCGTATCATCATTTATAGATTCAATAGTATCAATTTTCTTTTTTAATTCTTCCTCAAAATGATTTATTAACCATTGTTCAAGAACATTTTGACTTAACATTTTGTTATTTTCACATAACTTACTAGACCAATGACGACCACATCTATAATATGGATATTGATGTTTAACTTTAGTTCCGTTTTTTCTTTTCTTTATGCTAGTGTGAGTACAACCACTCATTGAATTACCACATTTAGGACATCGTACTAAACCACTGAATATATAATCATATTTCTTTTTATTATCTTTATTATTTTTCTTTACAAATGATTGCATATTATCAAACCTTTCTTTGGTTATATAAGCTTCACAAAAATTTTCAATTCCTCTATAGCAACCATAATATAAAGGATTTTTTAAATACTTTCTCATACTATCATAATGAATAGCCATATTATACTTTGTGTTTATGTAGTTTAAAGTTTTGCGGATAGAGTGGGTTAATTCAAAATTTTCAATCATATCATATACAATATGTTTTACACTCTCATCTTTTATAACTCTTTTATTCCTATTATTTCTATCCCCCTCACCCTCAACAATAAAGCCGAGAGGAAGAGATTGAGAGCCAAAAGTGGGTTTTTTATCTCTTATCATATTGTCAAAATTAAATTTAATTCTCTCACTTGTTTTGTCGGATTCATTTTGAGCGTCGGATAGTTTTAAATTTAATATATATCTACCCATAGCTGTATTAGTATTATAATCTTCATCACTACATTCCCAACTTATATTATGTGCTTCTAATACTTCTTGAATTTTATAGTAGTCAGCTACATTTCTAAACCATCTATCAAGACGCCATACTATAATTCTATCAAACTTTTCTTCTTTTGCGTCTTCTACTAATTTTAGAAGCTCTTTACGATTCTTTAATTTTGTACGAGCTGTTTTTCCCTCATCAATATATATTTCAATAATTTTATAACCTTTTTGTTTACAATATTCTTTTAATCTATCTAGCTGAGATTTTAAGGAATAACCATACTTAGCTTGTTCCTCGGTAGATACACGAATATATAAAACAACTCTTATAATTTTTTTAATAACTTTCTCGTTGAGTTGTAAACTAAATTCTCACAGATAAAAGAAAAGGTAATTATTAAAGT
>CAJUTW010000008.1:0-16436 GCA_910589335.1 uncultured Bacilli bacterium
CTATATAATTTAAATAATTAATGAAAAAATCATCATTTTGTAAAGATAAAATACTAGCTTGAGAATATATTTCTTGTTTCATTGCTTTAAGACATTCGAATCCTGTAAAAGAAAAAAGTAATAATGTTGATAAATAGAATCTTTTATCATATATGTTTACATAAAAATTAACATTATTAAACACATATCTTAAAAGATACTTCAACTTATCATTATTCTCCCTAGTTAATAAATCAGACCCCTTTATTTCCCCCTGAATATTAAATTTTTTCTTAAAGTTTAAATATTTTTTTATTAATCTTTTTTCATCTTGTTCATTAACCACTATAGCACCTAAAGCGAATGTTGGACTATCTGAAAAATTTAGCAAATTTTTTTTGCTTACCACACAACCTGTTTGCCCAGATTCATCAAAGAATATCTTCATAATACCACCATTATTTTAAAGATAATAAGATATCATTGTCTAAATCATTGATATTATATATTGTGTCTAATGTATTAAATGTTTCTTCCAAATTTCTTCTAGCGCTTTTCCAAGATGTTCCATCTGTAATCCAAATGAAAGTAACGCCTTCAACTAATTTTGATTCCTCTGCAAGCATCTTGTAACTTCTTGCAGTTTCATTTAGCTTTGAGCCACCACCAGAGCCGCCATAAAAATTAGTTTCAATAACATAAATTTGATTATCAGTTTTAATTACAAAATCAAATCTTTTGCTTGAAACATTATTACCACTCATTGCGGATAAGTCTACATTCCATTTTTCTTCAATATCACTTAAGTACATTTCTTTGAAGTAATTAAGTCCTTTTTCATATCCTGCTTTCTTTATATAAGATTCAACAAGATTTTCCATCAAATGGCCACCACGATTTTTTCTACCATTTGAGTCCAATCCAACTTCAACACCTAAAACATAATCATACAAGTTATTAATAATGTGATGCTCTAATAATTCAAACAATCCAGATTCTCTCATAAATCTTATATAATCTTCAACTGCATATACTATTTTATTAAATTTAAAAAGATACTCATTTATTTCATCTTTTATATAAATTTCACTTGCTCTTACTGCTAATAATATAGGTATACATTCTAATGTCTCTGGATATTTTACAATTATATTTTTAAAATCTTGTTCAATATTTTTACTACCAATTAAAGAATTCAATATGTTAAGTTCTATTTTTATGTTGTCAAGGTTTCTATAAACTTTTTCAAAATCAACATAATATCCGTAATCTGAAATACTATATTTAAACTTTCCTAACCATTCATTAAAATCTCTTTTCAATTAAAATCTTCCTCCAAACCCAGATGCTGACATTATTGCAAAAATGTCTAATTCTTCTTCTAAAAGTGAGTTCAAAACATTTCCAAACATATAAGCATCTTCTCTATTTGTTTTTTCTTGTGTCATTAATAATGTCATCAATACAACTAAAAATTCAACATCATATTCACCATAATTATCTAATTCTTTATATTTTGAAGTGTCAGTTATTTCAACATAGTTATCTACTAGGCTTATTAGTGATTTCTCATTGTTACTTTTTAATGGTTTGCAATTTTCCCAGTCATGTCTTATTTCTTTTATAAAGTTCCTTGTTAATTCTTTCTCAGCTTGTAATTTTAAAAGTAAATCAACTGCCCAATGAATATGTTTAGGAGTTCTCATTCTTTTTCCTTCTTCTGAATATTTCACAATAATATCGTTTTTACTTATATTTCCTTGAAAAACATAAATCGTATAATTGTTATCAAAGAAAATATCCACAATTGATGTTAATTCCTTGCCATTTATTCTTTTACTTTTTGCTCCTTTACTTACTTTCATATTCTTCCTTTCTTTTAATTGTTAAATCTAAATATTCTTTCTCTGTATCAATTCCAATATAATCCCTATTTAATCTATTTGCAACTATTCCAGTAGTACCACTTCCATTGAATGGATCTAGTATTAGATCTCCATCGGTAGTAGAAGCAAGGATTAATTTCTCTAATATTGCTATTGGTTTCTGTGTTGGATGTTTACCACACTTTTTTTCACTTGGCTTTGTGAGTGAAGATTCCCACACATCTTTAGCCTGTTTTCCACCATTCATTTTTCTCATAAGTTCATAATTAAACTTGTGTTTGGCTTTCTTCAAGTCTTTTTTTGCCCATAAAATTGTTTCTGTAGAATGAACGAAGAATCTGCAACTTATATTTGGTGGCGGATTTAATTTTCTCCATGTAATATTGTTTATTATTTTAAATCCTTCTTGCTCTAGCGCCATTCCAATCGAATATATATTATGCATACTTCCACTTATCCAAATAGTTCCGTTATCTTTTAAAACTTGATAACATAATTTTATCCATTTTCTATTAAATTTATGTTTTTCTTTTATATTTATTTTTTTGTCCCATTCCCCCTTATTAACTGAAACCATTTTTCCACCACTGCATGAAATTCCATCTCCAGATAGAAAGTATGGAGGATCTGCAAATATCATATCAATACTATTTGGTTCTATCTTCTTTAGTTCTTTTAAAGAATCCCCTAAAATCAATTTAAAGTTGTTAGAATCATAATAGTATTTCTTTCTCATCGATTGTAGCCTCCTATATTTATTATTATATTTTTATTCAGAAAATTGTTCATTATTTTTAAAATTTGTAATAATTACTTCTTCAACTACACCTCTGTCTTTAGCTTTAGCACCTATATTTCTTTGTGTTTCAACATAATTAAAAATATAGTCTTTATACAATTCTCTAATTAACTCTGTATTATAATTAGATAGCATTACATAGCATCCTCGTTTATCTAAGTCTTTGAATACTCTTGATAGTCTGACCTGTTCTTCTTTTCCAAAACCATTTTCAGTGTAACCATTAAATGTAGATGTATCAGAATCATATGGTGGATCAAAATATATAAAATCTCCTTTTTGAGCTTCTTTTACAGCCTCTTCATAGTCAACAGATAAAATCTTTACTTCATTAAAATTTAAAAAGCAATGTATTATTCCTAAATTAATATCATTTGTGTGCACTTTAGTTCTTTTGCCGGATGGTACATTAAATTCATTATTACTATTTACTCTATACAATCCATTAAAGCACGCTTTATTTAAATAAATAGTTCTAGCAGCTCTTTTGTAATCAATTAGTTTTGCATAACTCTTTTTATTTTTATCTAAATCTCTAACCTTATAATAATATTCTTCTGTATGATTAGTTTCATGTTTACTTAATTCTTTGCACATTAAATCCAGTTTTTCTTCGTCTTTTATACATTCATAAACATTTATAAGTTCTTTATTGTAATCATTTATAACTGCCCTTTTAGGATTAAGTTCAAAGAGCATTGCACCTCCACCTACAAAAGGTTCATAATAAGTATTATACTTTTCTGGAGATAAGTTAATTAGTTTATCTACTATTGACCTTTTTCCTCCTGCCCATTTAACAAATGGTTTTCCTTTTTTCATAAGTTACCTCCCCAAGTTTCGTTTCATTAATTATTATTATATATTATTTTAAGAAAAAACAAAAGATTAGAGTTGTTTTGTTTATTCATTAAAAATATTATTTTTGGTATAATATACTCAATAATTTTTATTTTTGGAGGAATTTTATGAACAATATTAAGAAAATAGTTATTAAAGGATTCAGAAAATTTAAAAACTTTAGTTTGGACTTTAATGATAAAAATAACATAATAATTGGTGATAATGAAAGTGGTAAAAGTACTTTATTGGAAGCAATAGACCTAGTATTAAATAAAAGATATTCAAATTTTGATAAATATATAATTAGGGAAATTATTAATAATGACTTAAAAGATGATTTTGTCATAGAAAAAAAATATGAATTACTTCCTAAAATTGAAATATTTCTTTTTTTGAACCTAGATAATACTTGTCGTAACAATTATGAGTATAAAGGTGAAATTTATTTCGAAGGAAAAAAGATAGAAGATTATGGTATTAAATATACATGTGAGTTTAATACTGAATTTAGAGGTGAACTTATGTCATCTATACTCGAAGGAAAGATACCTTATGAATATTATGATATGAAATGGGAAACTTTTAGAGGTGACCCATATAATATACTTAGAAAACCATTAAAATACTTGTCTATAGATAATTCTAAAATTGATTCTTCCAACTCTTTTAATCATTATAATAAAAACTTATTTTTTGGAAAATATGACTCTCAAAATAGAATGAGAATTAATAATCTTTTCAGAGATTCAATTAATAATTTATTGAAAGACATAGGTGCTGAAGATTTAGATGAGGATACAAAGTTCGGTATTGATAATAGAAAGACAATCTTGGAAAATATTATTAATATTGTTGAAAATGGTGTTCCACTTGAAAATAAGGGTAAGGGAAGGGAAAACCTTATAAAAACAAATATTGCATTAAATAAAAATGAAAAAGAATTTAATGTTATTGCTATCGAGGAACCCGAAAATCACTTAAGCCATATCAATTTACGAAAAATGATTGAACATATAAAAAAAGCTGCTAATACTACAACTCAAATTATTATTACTACTCATAATTCACTAATTGTAAATACTCTTAATTTATCAAATTTAATATGGATAAATGAAAATGGTTCTCAAAATTTAGCAACTTTGCAATCTTCTAAAGAAGGCAAAAAGGCAATAAAGTTTTTTGAAAAAGCAGATAACTTAAATCTACTTCAGTTTATTCTTTCGCCAAAAGTTATTTTAGTAGAGGGTCCTACAGAATATATGATGTTACAAAATTGTTATATAAAAGAACTACGAAAATTATTTCCAAATGAAGATGACTTTAATTACAATTTAGAAATTGATGGTATCGAAATTATATCATGCGGTGGAGATGGTTTTGATAGTTATATTACAATTGCAAAAACATTGAATAAAAAAGTAGCTATTATAACTGATAATGATTATCTTACAAACAATAATAAGATTGCTGAGATTAAAGAGTTTAACAATGAAAATGATAATATTAAAAAATTTACTGATTCTGATACAAACAATTGGACTTGGGAAGTCTCTTTATATAATCTTAATACAGAATTATTAGAGAATACAATAAAATTAAAAGAAGGGTATAAATATGAATATAAATGTAGTGGTAAAATATATAGTGGCTGTTTAGGAAAAATGTTAAACCAAAAGACCGAAACTGCTTATTTACTTTCTGATGAGTCTATAGATTTAGTATATCCTGATTATATAAAGGAGTGTATAGAATGGATAAGAAGTTAATATTAGCTGTTGCAGGCTCAGGAAAAACATATCATATTTGTCATAATATTAATGATAGTAAAAGAAATTTAGTATTAGCTTTTACAAACCGAAATGTAAATAACATTGAAAGAGAGCTTGTTGATGCAAAGGTAAAAATGGAAAATGTAAAGGTATTTACTTTCCATAAGTTTATTTATAATTTTTTTATAAGACCGTTTGAAGTCAGTATTGGAGAACTATATTCTATGGAATTAAGGAGCAAGGGATTAATTTTTGATGAAGCGGAAAAACCTATAAGAGAAGATGGGAAATTTAATTGGAAATATAAAGGGAAAGACTTTATAACACACTTTTTAAAAAATGATAGATATTTTTCATCAAATATTTCTGAATTAGTTTTATTTCTAAATGATAAAACGGATGTATTTAATAAAGCAATTAAAAATATTAATTTTTTTTTCGATAGTATTTATATAGATGAATTTCAAGACTTTAGAGAAGATAACTACAAATTATTAGAACTAATAATTAAGAATTGTAATAATATTACTTTAGTAGGAGATTATTTTCAACACTCGGTTAGTGGAGTAATAAAGTTTGGGGCACCATTTCAAAAAAAGAAAAAGAATAAAAACACAGGAAAATTCGAAAGATATTATATACCTTATGATGATTTTAAACAGAAAACAGAAAAAATAGGTATTACAATAGACGACTCTAGTTTATCTAAATCTAGAAGATGCTCAAATGATGTCTGTGAATATGTACAAAAAAAATTAGAAATTAATATTCAATCACAAAAAATAAATAAAGGTTGTGTTATTTTTGTTAATACCCTTGAACAGTTGAGAGTAATAATTGAGGATAATAGTATAAAGAAATTGGTTTACAATACTCCTTATAAATATAATTTTAATGCTGATAGTTGGAGTTATTGCAAGGGTGATACTTATAATGATGTTTGTGTAATTCTTACTAATAATTTTAAAAATATTAATGATGATAATTTTGATATTAGTGGAATATCTCAACAAACTATAAATATGTTATATGTTGCATTTACAAGAACAATGGGAGATTTGTATATTGTATCTGATGTCTTTTTTAAAAAAATATCAAAAGATTATCTCATTTCATCATAACGTATTAGTTTTATAATCTATATATTTTTGAGAAAGTCATGAACTTGCATAAACCAATACTATTTACTCAACTAATTTATAAAAGAATCGCTTTTCCCCACACCCCTTGCGATTCTTTTGTTTTGATTTTAATTTCTATTTATATACTTTTAGTAATAATAAAAGACTATTTTTCACTACACTTACCGGCGAAGCCCGCGATTTTTGATCTTTCGCGCTCAAAGCCCAAAAATATCATAAATGTTTTCCACATTTATTGTTGATAGAGTACTGAGACTTTTGTATAATGAAAGAGTAATTTATATATGAGAACACTATTATATTTATTATAAAATATAAAGAGTTCGGCAGAGATGGGACTAAGTCAATTTGAGTCAAATCTCCAAAACCACTGTTGGGAGTTCGATTCTCTCATTTATTTTTTAGGTCGATTTGGTCGACTTTTTTTGTGGGGAAAAGAAAAAATTAGAGAAACTCCAATTTTTATTTATTATTCTTCTCTTTTAAATATCTTTTTAATAAAAATGTTAGAAAATATGGAAATGTATAAAATTTCCCGTTAAAACCGATATTTTTATTACACAGTTTTATTCCATACTTTATATCTTTGTAAGAATCACTATTTATTAAATTATTTAAAGATGGTGTTGAATTATCATTTGCCTTTACTTCTAACGGAATTAATGAATTCATATCTCTTATGAAGAAGTCCATTTCTATAGTACCTTTTTCATTTTTGTAAAAATAAAGTGAATACCCTTCTTTCACGAGCATATCTCCTATTACATTTTCGAATATAGCTCCTTTGTAAGTATTAAAATTTTTATTTTTTCTTAAATCATCTTGAGCTTCTTCATCTAGTGAAGCAATTAATAGGCCTGTATCTCTAAAATAAATTCTGTAATTATCAGGGTTATAGTTTCCTTTTAATGGTAACTCTGGCTGTTCTAAACAGTAACAAATATTAATTATACCTGCATTATTTAGCCATTCTACTGTTCCTAAATATTCACGATTTCTGGCACCATTTTCTACTTTTGAAATTCGAAATTTCTTATTTTCGTTACCAAGAAACACAGGAACTTTATTATATACATTTAATATTTTGGTTTGGTCAAGCCCAATAGCATATTTTGTTATATCTTCTTTATAATCTAGCAATATTTGCTCTTGCATTGATAGTATTCCACTAAAATTTTTATTTTGGATAAATTTACTTACTATAGCTGGCATTCCTCCTAAAATCATATATTCTTTAAAGTTCTCAGTCATAACATCATATTGAGTTGTAGTTAAAGGTTCACATTTTATCATGTTATTTAGCAAATCGTTTATTTGTTCATCACTATACCCTTTCGCCCATAAGAATTCTTCAAAATCTAATGAATACATTTCATAGTCTTGTTTATTACCTACACTATTCGATTCGATTTTAGAATAATTGATTCCCATCATTGATCCGGAACATATAACATCATATCGTCCATCAATATTAAATGCTTTTAACGAAGTGGCACAATTAATACAATCTTGTAGTTCATCGAAAAAAATTAGCGTTTCTCCAGGAATAAATTTATATTCGTTATTTATTAAAGATATATTTTTTATGATTGTGTCAACTTTAAAACCATTATCAAATATGGTTTTGAATTCTGGTTCTAGAGCAAAATTTATTTCAACAACATTTTTATAATTATATTTCGCAAAATTTTCAATTGCATCGGTTTTTCCTATCTGTCTTGCTCCTTTAACAATAAGTGGTAGTTTATTTTTGTTATTTTTCCAAGTAACTAAAAACTGATCTATCTTTCTTTTAAGTCTTGACATCTTCAATCACCTCTAATAACATCTTATCACAAAATTCTACGTTTTTCAAATGATTTTATCACAAAATTCTAATTCATTTATAAATTTTTATCACATTTTTCACAAGTTTGCTAATTTTTAAAGTTTATGTTAATTATTCTATTCATTCGACTGTGTTATTATATCATATCCCATTTTTTCATATGTTTTTTTTCTTTTCAGAAACATGTTTCTTGTTTTAGAAAAATTATTGTCAACATAGTCGTATATTAAAATCTCTTTTTTATTCTCATCTTTTCTGTGAAGTCTACCTGCATATTGTGTTACTCTTGTTTCTCCTGATATGGGCATTGTTAGGAATAGTACATCTAATTTTGAATCATCAAATCCTTCTCCGATATATGAACCTGTTGAAATTATTATTTTGTTTTCTCCATTTAAATTTATGTTATTTTCTAACTCCTTATATTCTTTCAACTTTTTCTTTCCTATCCCCCCATAATACTTAAAAATTTTATTTGTGTACTTTATTAACCTATTATATATATAGTCTAAATGTTCAAGTCGTTCAGTTAAAACTAAGACATTTTTTCCTTTTTCAAATTCTCTTTTTATATCAGTAATTATAATTTCGCTTCTAATAATATCCTTTGCAATTAAATCATTAATTTCATTTAACTCATAATTATTTATTTGTGGATCAATAAAATTCAAATGACTATGTCTTACAATAACATTCATAGGAATATTTAGATTTTTATTATATTGTAAGGTGTCTACTTCATATCTTATGTCACCACATTGCATTTTTATAATTGGAGTATGACCATCTTCTCTGGTTGGAGTTGCCGAAATACCATAAATATATTTTGAATTTCCATTATTAATTGTCTGTTCAAAAGTATATGCAGAAGTATGGTGGCATTCATCAATAATAATCATTCCATAGTTTTTAGCAATATCTAATACTTTCCCATTATTCCACAGTGATTTTATACTTGCAACGTCTATTGTGTTTGTTATATTTTTCTTCTTGCTACTTATTTCTCCAACTTCTTCTATATCTAAAAATTCTTTTATTCTTTCTTTCCATTGATTAAGTAATTGAAGTTTATTTACTAGTATTAAAGTATTAACTTTTTTACTTTCTATAATTTTACATCCTATAATGGTTTTACCAAAGCCTGTTGGTGCACATAGTATGCCATTATTATATTTAATAATTGAATCTAGTGCTATTTGCTGTTCTTCGCGAAGTTTACCTCTAAAACTTACCTTTATTTTTTTTCCTTTGTACCTTTTGTCTGTCTTATTTATTTTTACATTGTGAGTTTTACATAGGCTTTCTAGATACTCATATGTTCCTCTTGGCAATTTTAAATGTTTTTCGTCCTCTTTACTACAATCGATTATCATTGGGACATTATACACTGACATCCTCATTGCTTGCTTTTTATAGAACTCTGGATTTGCAAATGTTGCTAATCGTTTAAATATATTTTTTACTTCTGCGTTTAAATTTTCTTTATCTATATATACCATGTCATTTAAAACAACATTAATTTCTGAAGGAAATTTAGCATCAATTTTTTTCTTGCTTTTTACTTCATTTTTTAAGTCTAAATTTTGATTACTTATGTCAACTGTTTCGTTGGCCAATATTTTTATTTTTTCAAATATTTCATCTGGATTCAATTTTCTTATTGTTTTTAAATATTCAAATTGATTACCTTGTATTTGTATAAAATTTCTATCTATAAATATTGAATTTCCACATCTTGCTGGTTCTGTTTGAAAGGGTAGTGCTATTAGATTTCCATATCCACCTTTTGGCAAAAAATCTTGATTGGGAAACATTCTATCAAAAGAAGAAATTTTCAGACAATCTCTTACATCCATTGTTTTAGATAATAATAAGCTTCCAAGTTTTCTTGCAGTCTGTGCCTTGATATTTTTTTCGAAAAATATCCAAACGTGTATTCCGTGTCCAGATCTACTTCTTTCGATTCCTATTGGAATATCATATTTATCACAAATGCTAGCAAATGCTAAAACATCATTTTTAATACTATTTTCATTTTTCTTATCGTCAAAATCAAATGCTAAAAAATAACAAGTTTCATCATCCAACATTGGATATATACCAATTGTTTTATTGTTGTATATATGATTTTTGATTATTTCTCTAGTAAGTGGTTTATTTTCTCTATATTGACAACTTTTACAGGATTTACCTATTGTTTTGTTACAAACACCTTTTTTCCACTCATTAGAACATGATGGAATATAGTATTTTTTAGATGAATTGTACTTGTCAATAGATAAATATGGATACACATCATCTCTACCTCTAAAGTACTCCATATATAGATCAATTTTTTCAGCAGGTGTAAGTGACGTTTTAGTATCTTCTTTAGTAGTTTTTTGCAATTCACATTTAAGATTATCAATCTCTTTCGTTAATTGTTTAGTTATTTCTTTAAGCTGTAATTCTTTTATTTCTATTAGTTTTACTATTTCCTCTTTATTCATTTTATTCCCTTTCACTAAATTTGGCTATATTATACAATACACTGATAAAATATTCAAATTTAATTTTAACAATTATAATAATAATTTTATTCAAACCAATATTTCTTATTTTTTTGTAAAATACTCAATCATTTCTAAACTAATACCATAAAAGAATCGCTTTTCCCCACACCCCTTGCGATTCTTTTGTTTTGATTTTAATTTCTATTTATATACTTTTAGTAATAATAAAAGACTATTTTTCACTACACTTACCGGCGAAGCCCGCGATTTTTGACCTTTCGCGCTCAAGCCCAAAAATATCATAAATGTTTTCCACTTTTATTGTTGATAAAGTACTAAGACTTTTGTATAATGAAAGAGTAATTTATATATTGAGAACACTATTATATTTTTATGAAATATAGAAAGTTCGGCAGAGATGGGACTAAGTCAATTTGAGTCAAATCTCCAAAACCACTGTTGGGAGTTCGATTCTCTCATCCCCTGCCATTAGTAAACTACAAACAACTGAAAAGTTGTTTTTTTCTTTGATTTATAAAAGATTTAGAAGAATCATTTTCTTAAAAAATGGCAATATTTTCTAAAAATCCAAAAGATTTTTTGCAATTTTTTTTGATGATTGTGTGCCATTTTTTGTGCCACTTTGACCGAAACAGTTCAAAATAACCAAAAAAAACCTAGTTTTGAAACACATTGATATATAACGATATTCTCTTATTTCACAATACTTTCAAACGATTTTTATCAGCTTAAAAAATTTCTCCAAAACCACTGTTGGGAGTTCGATTCTCTCATCCCCTGCCATTTGTCCATTACGCGGACAATAAGCTTTATTTTATATGTATTTTCGCGATTAATATAGAATTTTTAGGATATTAAAAAGAAAAAGAAGCTATTTTTTTGAAAAATGTAAGTTATTTTTGAAAAAAGCTTCTTTTTTTGGCTAATGGATATACATTTTTAAATATCAATAGTATAATTGAGCTTAGATAAAGATATAAAAGTGGAGTTGTTTTAAATGAAACCAAAATATTTTAAAAATATCTTGTTCGCTACTGTGTTAGTATTAATTATGTATGCCATTTTTTGTGGTTTCACTTATTTTGGAGTTAAGTGGTTTACTGATGCTTATGGAAGTGACATAGATATTAATAATGTCAATGTAGCTTATAAAACTTGGAAAGTACTTTTTATTGGTATTTATATATCAATGCTATTTAGAATATTCTTTTATAGAAATATAATTAATAAAAAAATTATTGAAAAAGCAAAAAAAGTCAATATGATAGTTCCTAGTAAAGAAAGATATAACCAAATTATGCAAGAAGATTATTCTAAAATTTTAATCCGAAATTGGTTTATTCGTAAATTGGATGGAAATTCTAAAATTTCACTTACAGGCGAAACTTATTGGGTCAATGCAGCTTCGCGTAACTTTAATTTTTATATAGGTAATGAACAGGGCGAGTTAATGTTTATTGTAAACGTTATAAGAAAAGATTATCCAACTTTTCTTGACGGTTATTCAATTTTTGATCCATTTAATAATGATATTGGTGAAATCAAAAAAGTTAACCCATTTATGGTACACAAGTCTAATTACAATGTAAAATTAAAAGATAAACCTGAATTCAATATTGTTTTTGATAAAATAAATATGATATCAAGAAGAGTAAATTCTACAAAAGATGTTTTAGAAATAATCAATTTACCTTTAAAATTAGATAATGACTTTTTAGATGAAAAACGTTTAATAAATTTAAATTGTCATATTTCAACTAATTTAAATGAAGCCGTTGCTGAAACTCAAAGTTCAGACGTATTAGGCAATTCTGAGATGATAATAATTAATAATAAATATAAGCTAGAAGCAGTTTTTCTATATATGTGTTTAATTTTAGAAAAATATTACCTAGATGGTGTTAATACAAAAATTGTTATGCCTGAGGATTTAAAGAAAAAAACAAATAATAGTTAAGAATAGATAAAAATGGATATATTATATACAAAGCAGATGAACACGATTATTCAATATGTCCATTAAAAAAGCAGTGTACAAAAAGCAAATATAAACAATTATTAAGACATATATAGGAAAGTTATAAAGAAATGGTAAATGATTATAGACATCTCATAAATGGAAAAACAATATATAAGCAAAAAACATAGCATATTGAAAGAGTCTTTGCAGCTGACAAAACAAAGTTTGTGGAAAACATACTTTAAAACAAAGGAAATAGTCCACCATAAGTTGACTTTACTTAATACAGTAATGTTACTGTATTATTCTCTATAGCATAAGAAAAGACAAATAAGTTAGTATATAAACCTAGTTGTCAACAGTCTGAACGTTAGAATCTAGTCTAACGTTTTAATTTTATGTTAGTAGTTATTTTGTAGGTAAGTTTAACAGGAAACCGAAGATATGCTTCAAGATAAAAGAAGCGTGAAAGAATATAACGACCCTTTTCAAAAGGGAGGTTAGAGTGACAAGGCGATTGGCAAATCAAAAGGCTCTCATGTGAGAGCAGCCAGTAATATCACCTTATAGGTGTTTAAGGAAAGATTATTTATATTTTTTAAATTTATTTACTTTGAAATTTTTTACCACTTTGTTATTTCTTTAAATTTATAACTTGCGATTTTATCAGCATCTGATGTACACATTGCTTTAAATTTCCATCTACCATTTGCTTCTAGTCCACTATTATTGTCCATACAAGAATCTAAAACATTTCCTTCAGCATCATATGTTGTAAACTCTACTTGTACATATGAGTATTCTTTATCAGAATTGTTTTTAACATAACCTTCAATGTAATATGCAAACCCATATTCATCTGGTGAACCAGTGTGTCCATCTTCTAATATTAACGCTTCTTGTTTTTTAGTTGTTTGAGTTTTATTATTATTATTTTTGTTTGTACTTTTACTAGTGTCATTATTTTCGCCTGCTGCTAAGCCTATTATCACTAAAATAATTATAATCAAAAACCAAACTCTTTTATAAATTGGCTTTTTAATTTTTGCTCCACAATTTGGACATTTTTTTGCTGAATCAGCAACCTCTTTTCTACAAGAATTGCATTTTATTAATTTTGACATATATTTACTCCTTTCTAATTTCATTATAAATCAAAATTTTCTTGCAGTAAATAATATCATACCTATAAATGGAGGGTAATTATGACTGTAAAATTTGACAATTTAAGAGATTTACTTATTTATAATATTAAGTATTATAGATATTTAAATAATTATTCACAAGAAAAGTTAGCAGAATTAAGTAAATTAAGTCCAAGATATATTACTGATGTCGAGCGTGGATTACATTGCCCTACTATTCCTAAAATAGAAAGTATTGCACAATCCTTAAATATTGAACCTTACCAATTGTTTGTAAATATTGAAAGAGATATCGAAATTGTTAAAAAAATGAGCAAAGGACGACAATACAATCAAAAATAATTTTTTGCTATCACAAATCTTAATATTAGTTTACTGTAAATTAAATCTTTATAATTATTTTTAGAAATATGTTTATTGTTTTATTATTTTTTTTATGTTAAGTCTATAATAATTTTAGAAAGGTATGGGAATTTATGAAAAAAATTACTTTTAGTATAATCACTTTTGTTGTTGTATTTTTTTGTTCTACATTAAATGTTTTTGCATCACTTCCACCTTATCAATTTGTAGTTTCAAATGAAGAAGTGTATTGGAATAATTATAATTCAGCTAATACAGCATCTTTTACACCTAAAGATGATGATGATTATTCAGAAGGAACTTTGAATCTTAATAATTATAATGGAGGACAAATTAAATTAGAGTGCCGTGGAAGTGGAATGGATATCAAATTTTATATTAATTTAATAGGAGATAATAAGATATCCGTTCCTGGTGGTGTAGGAATTGTTAGTGATAATAATATTGAATTTATAGGAGATGGAACTCTTACTATTGTGTCTTCACTGCCTATAGGAGATGAGTCTATGGTAGATAATATCCATAATAATACAACATGGACTACTAAAATAATTTCTCCACAAAAGAATTTAAATAATAATATAGGTTCTAATGTAGAAAATGAAACTAACATTAATAATGAATCAGACAGTGATACTAAGAAAAATAATAATTCTAAAAACGATAAGAATAATGAAAGTAAAACTACTAATAAAAATATAATTGATAATAATATTATGCTTATAACTTTAGCTATAGTAAGTGTTGTGAGTATACTTAGTTTAATTATTACAATTAGTTTGTTGATAAAATTTAAAAAAACAAATAATAAAATGTAGATATTTCTAATGATTATTATTTGATAATAGAGAGGAACTTTATTGATAGTTCTTTTTATTTTAGGAAATTATTTTCATTATAACTTTTATTTTTCATATATTTGTATAGGAGAGTATATATGAATATAATTGATAAAAATTTTAAAAATTTAGTTGATGAAATAAAATCTATTAGCGAGAAAGAATTATATTACAAAATTAGAATGAAATTTGATCAAATACCTTTAGAAACAAAAAACAGTTGTATGAATTTTTTTAATCAATTTGGTTATTGGGGTTATTTAGATATAGATAATAATAATTATCAAGAAATAGAACTTAAAGCAGAGGAATTACATAGGCATATAGATGATTTTTTATGGTTTTATAATCATTTAGAGGATTATCGATCTAAAGCTTTATTTTATGCTATTTTGAATAATTGGTATAAATATGATTTTTTAGAAACAACAAAAACTAAAGAGTATCTATATGATGATTATTTTGATTTAGATTTAGTAAAATGTGATAAGAATGAAGTTATTGTTGATTTAGGAGCATATGTTGGTGATAGTATTTTATCATATCTAAAAAATTATGGAGATGATTGCTACAAAAAAATATTTTGCTATGAAATTACACCTGAGAATTTTGATATATTAAAAAATAATTTAGCAGCTTATCCAAATATTGAATTTAAATTAAAAGGAATTAGTAATAAGACAGGAAATATGAAAATTAATAATAATTCTACTAGTTCATCTGCTAACTCATTAATATCTGATAATGGAGATATAGAAGTAACTACTTTAGATGAAGATATAAAAGATAAAATTACTTTAATAAAATCTGATATAGAAGGTTTTGAACAAAAAGCGATTGAGGGAGCTAAAAATCATATTATAAATGATCATCCTAAGTTGTTAATTTCTGTTTATCATTCTAATGAAGATTTATGGAAAATCCCTAAAATGATTCATGAATTATCAAGTGATTATAAGTTTTATTTAAGATTTAATAGTTCACCAATCTACCCTACTGAAATTACTTTAATAGCTATTTAGAAAAGAATTTTGAAATTATTAACATATTTTGTTAATAGTTTTTTATTTTTATTAATTAATTTTTTGATTAATATTTTTTTCTTTTAAAGCTTTATTCTTACTCTTTATAATTTTCTCTATTATTTTTTGTTATAGCAATTTATTTTTGATATATGTTATAATTTTTATAATAGGAGGAGTTTATGGATAAAGATATAAATCAAAAAATTAATAGCTTAATTGAAAAAGCTAAGATTGCTAGAGATGAATATAGTAAATTAAATCAGGAACAAGTTGATAATATAGTTAAAGCTATGGCAATGGCTGTTCTTGAAAATCATATGATGCTTTCAAAATTAGCAGTAGAAG
>CAJUTW010000008.1:16446-41957 GCA_910589335.1 uncultured Bacilli bacterium
GTAGAAGAAACTAAAAGAGGTATTTTTGAAGATAAAATTACTAAGAATATTTTTGCATCAGAGTATATTTATCATAATATAAAGAACAATAAAACTGTTGGTGTTATTGTGGATAATGAAAATGAAGGATATATGGAAATAGCTGAAGCTATTGGAATTATTGTTGGGGTTACCCCTGTTACTAACCCTACTTCTACTACATGTTTTAAATCTTTAATTGCTGCTAAAACTAGAAATGTCATTATATTTGGTTTCCATCCATCGGCACAAAATTGTAGTGTTGCTACTGCTAAAGTAATGTTAGATGCTGCTATAAAGGCTGGAGCTCCTCATAATTGTATACTATGGATTGATGAACCTTCAGTTGAAGCTACACAATCTCTTATGAATCATCCTGATGTTAATTTAATTTTAGCTACTGGTGGAAAAGGTATGGTAAAAAGTGCATACTCTTGTGGAAAACCTGCTTTAGGTGTTGGTCCTGGTAATGTTCCTTGTTATATACATAAATCTGCAAAGTTAGATACTAGTGTTAATGATTTAGTAATGTCAAAATCTTTTGATAATGGTATGATTTGTGCTAGTGAACAAGCTGTTATTGTGGATTTAGAAATTTTTTCACAGTTTAAAAATTTAATGATTAAAGCAGGTTGTTATTTTGTAAATGAAAAAGAAAAAGAATTACTTTTTAATTATATGTTTAATAAAGTTGATAATCATTATAAACTTAATTCTTCAGTGGTTGGTAAGTATCCTTATGATATTGCTAGTGCGGCAGGATTTGATATTCCATTTGATATAAAAGTTCTAGTTGTTAGAGAAAACGGAGTTGGTGAAAATTTTCCTTTTTCTAAAGAAAAGCTTAGTCCTGTTTTAGCATATTATGTTGTTAATAATTATGAAGAAGGAATTAATATTAGTGAGAAACTTATCGAGTTTGGTGGCTTAGGTCACTCTGCAGTAATTCATGCAGAAGATTCTAATGTAATTAATTATTTTTCTAATGTAGTTAAGGTTGGTAGAATTATAGTAAACTCTCCTTCTACGCATGGAGCTATAGGTGACATTTATAATACAAATGTTCCTTCTTTAACTTTAGGATGTGGAACTTTTGGTGGTAACAGTACTACAGATAATGTTTCTAGTGTAAACTTAGTTAACTTAAAAAGAGTAGCTAAAAGACAAGTAAATATGCAATGGTTTAAGATACCTCCTAAAATTTATTTTGAGGCAGGTTCAATTCAATATCTTTCTAAAATGCAAGGAATTACTAAGGTATTTATAGTTACTGATTCTTCTATGGTAAAACTTGGATATGTTGATAAAATTTTATATCAATTAGAAAAAAGAGATAATCACATTCATTATGAAATTTTTAGTGAAGTTTTACCAGATCCTTCTTTTGATACTATTGATAAAGGAGTTAAAGCAATGGGACAATTTGAACCTGATGTTATAATTGCATTAGGTGGTGGTAGTGCAATTGATGCTGCTAAAGGAATGTGGTTATTTTATGAACATCCTGATGTTGATAAAGAAGGCTTAAAATTAAAATTTTTAGATATTCGTAAAAGAACATATAAATATCCTAAACTTGGATTAAAGGCCAAATTTGTTGCTATTCCTACTACTTCTGGTACAGGAAGTGAGGTTACTTCTTTTGCAGTAATAACTGATAATGATAAGAATATAAAATATCCTTTTGCTGATTATGAATTAACTCCTGATGTTGCAATAATTGATCCGAATTTGGTTATGTCTTTACCAAAAATACTTACTGCTGATACTGGAATGGATGTTTTAACTCACGCAATAGAAGCATATGTTTCTAATATGGCTAGTGATTTTACTGATGGTCTTGCAGAAAAAGCTGGTGAATTAATTAATAATTATTTAATTAGAGCTTATGAAAATGGAGCTGATAAAGAAGCTCGTGAAAAAGTTCATAACGCTAGTTGTATAGCAGGTATGGCCTTTACTAATGCTTTTTTAGGAGTAAATCATTCTTTAGCACACAAGATTGGAGGAGAATTTCATATCTCTCATGGAAGGTGTAATGCAATTCTTTTACCTTATGTTATAAGGTATAATGCTACAAAACCTACTAAGTTTGTTTCTTTTCCTAAATATGAACATTTTATAGCTGATAAAAAATATGCTATGTTTGCTAAAAAGATTGGATTAGAATTTGATGGTGTTGAAGAAGGTATTAATTCTTTAATTAATCTAGTTAATTATTTATTAGAAAAACTAGAAATTCCAAATTCTTTTAAAGAATGCGGTATAGATGAAGAGCTTTATATGAGTAAAGTTGATGAACTGGCAAGTAAGGCTTTTGAAGATCAATGCACAACAGCTAATCCTAGACTACCTTTAATTAACGAACTAAAGAAAATATTAATTGATGCTTATTATGGTGTTAATAATAAATAATAATAAAAATACCTTATGATATGAACCCCGTTTCTTGGACATAGAAACGAGGTTTTTATATGAGTAAATTAAGTTATGAAGATAAAATAAATATTTATAATGAAAGAAAACAAGGAAACAGTGTAATTAATATTTCTAAGAGATATGATGTTAGAAAAGATGTAATAAAGTATTTGATTAGATTAATAGATAAGCATGGATATGATATTTTAAGAACAAGTAAAAATAGAATTTTTACTAAAGAAGAAAAGGAACGAATTATTAATAGAGTTTTAATAAATAATGAATCTGCCTGTTCTGTAGCTATAGATGAGGGATTATTAAGCCAAGGTATGCTTCAAAATTGGATTAAAAAATATAATGATATGAGCTATAATATAGTTGAACGAAAACGTGGAAGGAGTCCAACTATAATGAGAAAATCAAATAAAGCCAAAAAAACTGAAACTATTGAAGAAGAAAACGAAAGACTTAAAAAAGAAAATTTATACTTAAAGGCGGAGCTAGAATACTCAAAAAAATTGAGAGCCGTTGTTCAAGCAAGGAAGAATCAACAAAAGAAGAAAAAGTAAATGTTGTAAATGAACTTCGGCTAATATATCCATTAATGATTCTTCTACAAATATCTGGTCTAGCTAAATCAGTATATTATTATACTTTATCTAAGAAAGATAAAGATGAGAAAAATAAAGAAATATTAGAAAAAATAAAAGAAATATTTATTAATAATAAAGGTATGGTTATCGTAGAATTACATTAGAACTTAGAAATCAAGGATATAATGTTAACCATAAGAAAGTTTATAGAATAATGCTTAAACTAGGTTTAAAGCCATTGAAAAGAAATAAAAGAAAATATTCATCATATAAAGGAACTGTTGGTAAAATCGCAGATAATTTAATTGAACGAGATTTTAATGCAGACAAACCTAACAAAAAATGGTATACGGATGTAACTGAGTTTAATCTACGCGGAGAAAAGATATATTTATCACCAATATTAGATGGATTTAATGGAGAAATAATATCCTATAATACTTCTAAATCGCCTAATTTAGAGCAAATTAATGACATGCTTAATAAAGCATTTGATAATAAAGATTTAGAAGGATTAATATTTCACTCAGATCAAGGATGGCAATATCAACATCAATCTTATCAACAAAGATTAAAGAATAAAGGTATAAGACAAAGTATATGTCTAGAAAAGGAAATAGTATGGATAATGGCATGATGGAAAATTTTTTTGGACTATTGAAAACAGAAATGTTTTATGAGCAAGAAGATAAATATAAAAATACAGATGAATTAATATTAGCGATAGATGACTATATTAATTACTATAATTATGATAGAATTAAAGTAAAATTAAAAGGATTGTCTCCTGTGAATTACAGGTTACAATCCCCTAATTAGAAACTAACAATAAACTGTCCAACTTTTGGGGTTCAGTTCAAAGTGAATCTATTTTTTTATTATTAATTCTTGACCTAAAGTTAATAAATTACTATTTAAATTATTTAATTCTTTAAGTTCATTCACAGTTAAACCATTATCTCTCGCTATAGACCATAAAGTATCTCCACTTTTAACAATATAAACATTATTATTATTACTATTTCCAGTTACAGGAACTTTTAACTTATCACCAATTTGTAAAGTTAAATTACTTAAATTATTAGTCTTAACTAACTCATCAACACTAATTCCATAGTTATTAGCAATAAGCCATAAACTATCTCCCTTTTTTACAACATATATATCATAATTTTCATCATCATTATCATTATCATTATTATTATTATTATTTTGACTAGGAATAAGTAATTCTTGTCCAATATATAAAGTGTTTCCTGTAAGTTTATTAAGTCTTTTTATTTCGTCAACTGTAGTTTTAAATTGATTAGCTATACCATATAAAGTATCATTCTTTTTAACAATATAAGTAGTAGTGCCAATATTATCATTATTATTATCACTTAAAACTAAAATTTGACCTATTTGTAAAGTATCATTATCTAAATTATTAAGTCCTTTTAATTCCGAAACAGAAAGTCCAAACTGATTAGCAATTTTATATAAAGTATCTCCTTTTTTTACTGTGTATGTATTTGGAGTAGTATCAGTTCCTCCAGAAGTACCAGGAGGGTAATATTTATATCCAGTATATTCAGCAATAGCTTTAACAACACCCTCTACATAATTATTTAAATTAGTTTTTAACTTTTGAGCATCTCTAGGCGTATCAATAAATCCATATTCCACTAAAATAGGTTCAGTATTACCTGTTTCTCTTAAAATATAATAATAATCTAGATTAGGATTTTCTGGTAGTCTTCTTTGATAAACTTTACGTTTAATTTGACCAGCGTCACCTATATTATTAAGAGCCATTTCTGCTAAAGTAGAATCATTTTTTAATGAATAAACTATTTCAGCGCCTTCGCCACCTGATGAGTTCATTTACCATTAGTAATATATTCAAAATTTTTTACTCCTGTTCCACTGATTCTTATCTTGTGAAACAAGAGTAAATTTATTATTTATTATTTTTACCTTTTATACCATAAGGATTTCTTGCTAAATTTCTATTTTCATATTTAAAATTTATTTCTGATACTACATCATATTTATATTTAATAGTAATATTTCTATCTTTATCAATTATTATTCTATCTATGAGAGTATCAATTAATTCTTTTTTAGGTTTATTTAAATCTAATATTTTTTTAATCTTTTTTGTATAATCTGGTAAAACACTACTTTTATTTTTTATTTTATATTTTTTTACTTGTTCATTTTCTATACTCTCATTTATCTGTTTTAGTTTGCTTTCTGATTCACTCGCTAATACTTTATAAGTATCTGCAGAAATTACACCATCACATCTATCATTATATAAAGTAGTTAATCTATTAGTTATCTTGTCTTTTTCTATTTGTAATTCTTTAATAACTTTATCAATGTCAGTTGTTTCTTTATGAATATTTTTAACCACCTCATTATTTAATTCATTTATATCCAATTGTTTAATTAATTTAGATACTGATTTATTAATTTTTTCTAGTATTTGTTCTTCTAAATAATTATATGGATAAAAATGTGAGTAGCATCTTCCTCTTACTGGATCTCTAGAATACCTATTACAATTAAGTGACCAATAATCTAGTTTTTTTCTATAAAGAACTGTTAGTCTATTTTGACATTCTTTACAAAATAATTTCCCTTCCAGTAATCGTTTTTCTCTATTAGTTTTCACTTCATAATTTCTAGTATTTCTTTTTCTTAAAGTATTAACATAATTAAAAGTATCTTTATCTACTAATGCTTCATGTGTATTTTCAACTATTATCCATAATTTTTCATCTAAAGTTATTTTCTTTTTAGATTTATAATTAACTTTTGTTTGAGTATGTTGAACTAAATCACCCGTATAAATTCTATTACATAGAATCTTTTTTACTGTGGAAATATTCCAATTATCTCTATCAATCAATCTTGATGAATAATTAGTCTTTTTATAGCCACTTGGAGTCGGGACTTTTTCTTTATTAAGTCTATTTGCTATTTCAGTAGGTCCAATTCCATCTGCTCTCCATTTAAAAATATTTTTAACGATAGGTGCAGTCTCTGAATTAGGTATTAAATGTCCTTTGTCTTCTGGATCTCTCATATATCCAAAACATGGTAAACTTCCAACAAATTTTCCATTCTTTCTTTTTTCATTTAATACATTTCTAATCTTAACAGAATTTTGCTTACTGTAATAATCATTACAAGCAATTATAAATGTAGATGAATCATTACTAGCTTGATTTTTAAAACTATCATAGGATTCAAGTATAGAAATAAACCTTATATTATTTTCTGGAAAAAATGTTTCAATATAATAACCAGTCATTACATGATCTCTACCTAATCTAGATAAATCTTTAACTATGACACAATTAATTTTTTTATTATTAATATCTTCTAACATTTTTTGAAATCCTGGTCTTTCAAAATCAGTTCCAGAATAACCATCATCAACATATTCTTTAACTAAGTTAAAATTATTATTTTTTACAAAACTCCTTAATAATTCTTTTTGATTAATTACACTTTCACTATCAGATTCATATTTTTTATCTTTATCTTCTTGAGATAATCTTATGTAGATTCCAACATTGAAATCCACTCCAGTTAAGTAAGTATTATACATTTATCCTCCTTTTCTTCTTACTTAATTGGGTATTAAGACTCATCCATGATAGCATCATCTTATTAGATATGCAAATCATTACTTAGATGATTCTCCTTTTTCTTCTTTTATTATCTCTTCAATTAGATATTTTAAAATAAGATCTTTAAATGTAGTGTTAGTCAAATAGGCATCCTCCATTATTAAACCACCTACTTAAATTTATGTTTAAATTATTTATTATTGATTTTTTTATTTGCATTTATCAGACTCCCTTCTAGTTATTAACTAGTTATATATTTAAACTAGTTAATTATTTAAATTTATTTATTATATTTAATTTATAATATTAATATTTTTATATTCTATTTATTATATTATTATAGTTAAATACATCTTTTGAAAAAGAAAAATACATCCATTTAATTATTCTTTATAATCTAGACTTATGGATGTATTTATTTCATTAACTATAAATATTTTTCTTATGAATTTATGTTTAAATTCCATTTTAATATAATTATTATCAGATAGTTCTTTTAACAATCGAGTAATAGCCCTAGTACCTATATTTAACTTATCTGCTAAATAACTATTATTAGCATAACAATATCCCTCTTGATAAGTTAATAATACTAATAAACCATATAATAATTTAGCACTAGAACTAACATTAGTATCTGTTAATAATGCTATTGGTATTTTTATATAATTATCATAATTCACAAAACCACCTCCTAATCATTATCTTTGTAATTATGATTTTTTAACATTTCAATATAACCTATTTCTAACAGTTCCTTCATCATTTTAGAAATAGATACGTTATAAAATTTAGCCATTAATTTTATTCTATCAAACAATTCAAATGGTAAATATAATTTAAATATTCTCATTATATTCCTCCTTCCTAATAGGATGTTTTCCTATTAAATATTGTAATTTTTAAAAAAGCAGGATAAGAAGATAGCACCATAAACTAAAAAAGTCCTTATAATATAAGGAAATTCAATGGTGCTATTCTTATTTCGTACTTACGAAATTCATCCTACTTTGTAGGTTAATATATAGGATGTCACTATATTCAACCCTTTATTTATAATAGATATTAAAATATTATTATCATCCTATTTTAACAAAATCAGTAATTTTTATAGGATGACTAGTCATAATCATCACCTCCTCTAAAACATCAAAAAAAGAAGACCTAAGTCTTCCCACAATTATTGCTATTTTACTACATTTTATCACTTGACTGTATTTAGTCAATAAACTAAATTGTATTTTTTTAGTAGTCGAATAGTAAACTAAATTGACTTTAAGCAGTAAACTAAATCGTATTCAAATCGTACGCGAATAGTACACTAAATTATATTTAAATAGTTAGCTATATTATTATATGAGCATATTTTGCATAAGACCTTTTTTTAAATCTTGCAATAAATATAATTTTTTATTTTCAAGCTCAATTAGTTTATTATATTTATTAAGAATATTAGCTATTCTATTTTGAGAGTCAATATTTGGCAATGATATTTTAATTGTTGATAAATTTGTAAAGTTTAATGTATTTCTAACTCCACCTTCAAATTTAGAAAAAGTCCCTCTTTTAAACTCTTTAGATTGAAACCACTCTAATAAAAAATCTTTGTTTTGATTTGTTGTAAAGCATTCATATAATGGACTAACTAAACTAGTCCTATCATCTTTCTTTAGTGCTAAAGAACCGATATTTAATCTAGATGGATTATAAGCAAATACACCTTTTTCAATAATATAATAATTATCAGTATTACTACTTGCTATATTTCGATCATCGAATTGTTCATGTTGTGCTATAAATCCAAATTTATTGCTAACACTTTCCACATAAGAATACTCATTATCCCTATTTCTTCTATTCCATTTTACTAATATATTAGATAAAGTATTTTCCTCTTTTTCAAATATATTAAAAAGATTTTCTCTAAGTGATAATTTATATAACTTAAGGTCTTCTATTTTCTTTGTTTGTAGTTCTATTTTTTTGTCTAGCAAGGATAAAAAGTCAGATATTTTTTTTTGTTCATCATTACTAGGTAAATAAACTTTCAAATCTTTAAATTGGGAAAAGTGAACTCTTTGTTTTTCTAGTAAAGATCCTGTAGAAATAAGTTTATAGTGTTTAAACATAACTGGAGAAACAAAGTAATTATCAAAGAAATAATAGTTATTGTTATTAATTTTAAATATATCGTAATATCCAGATACTGAAATCGTTTTATGACTTTTATTTCTTGCTATGGCACCTAAATGTGCATTCATAGGATTATAAACATAATAATTTGGATCTACCACTTTATAGTTATCTGTTTTTTTGACTAAGTATGATCTTTCATATCTTTCTGTTTTTTGAGTCACACCATTCTCTATAGTCAAACTCCATAATGGATACTTATCTAGATTTCCAGTCTTAGTTTTTGATTCTTTGACAAAGAAGTCAATTTTTTGCTTCTCCCATTCGTCAGTAAATTCTTTAAATCTTAGTTTAGGAACATTCATTATCTCACCTCTTTTCTAGTCCTTAAGTTTGTTAAAATAACGAATGTTCTAATGCAACTATCTTTTATAATATTTATGAAAGGAGAAATAAGTATGCAGTTACTGAAAAAGAAAATACTTTATAAAGATTGGATTTATGAATGGCTATTAGATAAAAAGAATTATATTAAAGAATCTACATATGCTAATTATTCTACAAATATTTTTAATCATATAATTCCAAAACTTGGACACTATTATTTAAAAGATATAAATCATAAAATAATACAAGATTTTTTACTTGATTTATCAAAAAGTGGGAATAAAAGCTGTGATGGTGGTTTATCTGAAAAAACTATTAAGGATATAGCAATAATTGTTAAAGGTAGTATTAAAAAAGCTATAAATGACAATCTAATAGATTATATAGAACTATCTTTCAACTACCCAAAGACTCATAAAGAAGAAAAAATTTATATTCTTACTAAAAGTGAGCAGAATAAAATAACAAATTATTCTATTGAAAATTTAAATAATAAAAATCTAGGAATTTTAATTTCATTATATTCGGGACTAAGAATTGGCGAGGTATGTGCATTAAGATGGGGAAACATAGATTTTAAAAAAGGAATTTTGACAGTAAACACAACAATTCAGAGAATTTATATTAAAGATAAAGATAAAAATAAAAATATTTCTAAAGTTGTTATAACTGCACCAAAAACAAAAAATGCAAATAGGCTTATTCCAATCAACAATTGTTTTTTAAACATATTAAAGAATTTCAAAGGTAAAGATAATGAATATATTATATCTGGAAATGAAAAGTATATAGAACCAAGAACATATAGAAAATATTTTGAAAAAGTGTTAAATATTAATAAAATTAAGCATATCAATTTTCATTCTTTACGACATACATTTGCAACAAATTGTATATCTGCAGGAGTCGACTATAAAACAGTAAGTGAATTACTGGGACATGCTAATGTAAATATTACCCTTAATTTATATGTTCATCCAAGAATGGCTCAAAAGAAAAAATGTATAGATCTAATAAGTAAAGTATTTCAAGAAAAGGTAAAATAATCATCTTTTCTTTTTAATATTCAATTTAGTGCTAAAATATTTAAAATCCATGATATAATTATAGTATCTAATTAACAAACTTAAGGACTAGAAAAGTGGTGAGATAATGAATGTTCCTAAACTAAGATTTAAAGAATTTACTGATGAGTGGAATTTTATCGAATTATCAAAAATATCGTCTGATATTTCTTATGGAATGGGATTACCATCAAAGGAATATGATGGTAAAAATAAATATATTAGAATAACAGATATAGATGATTCTACAAATGCTTATTCTAATAAAAATATTGTTTCACCAGACGGAAAATTGGAAGATAAATACTTGGTAAATAATAATGACATATTATTTGCAAGAACTGGTGCTAGTACAGGCAAAGCATACCTATATAATGAAAAAGATGGAAAACTATATTTTGCTGGATTCTTAATTAGAGCAAATATTATTAATCACAATTCAATTTTTATTTTTCAACAAACAAAACTTAATAAATATAGTAAGTGGATCAAAATAATGTCTATGAGATCAGGACAACCTGGAATAAATTCTCAAGAATATGGTGCATATAAATTTTCAGTCACTAGTAAAATAGAGGAAGATAAAATAGCAAACTTCCTATCGCTATTAGATAAAAAAATAGAACTACAAACAAAGAAAATAGAAGACCTTAAGTTATATAAAAAAGGACTAAATAAAACTATTTTTAAAAATTGTAATAATAAATATCAAATTAGTGACATTATAACTGAGTATAATGAAAGAACTACTATAAATAATCAATATGAAGTTTTATCTTCAACTGCTAATGGGATTTATTTACAAAGTAAATATTTCAATAAGCAAGCTGCTAGTGAGGATAATACTGGTTATAAAATTGTTCCTAAAAATTTTATTACATATAGATCTATGAGTGATACTGGTGAATTTCATTTTAATATACAGAATCTAATAGATTATGGTATTGTTAGTCCAGCATATCCTGTATTTAACATTGATGAAAATTTAGTTAATAAGGATTATTTTGTTTATTATATTAATGAAAACAATGAATTTAAGAATAGAATTCTTTCCAGAAAGGAAGGTGGAACAAGATATGCTCTAAGTATTTCAAAGTTCAAATCTATTTATGCTTTTCTTCCGAGCAGAGAAGAACAAAATAAATTAGCAAAATTATTAAAAAATTATAATAATAAGTTAGAAATAGAAATATTAAAACTCTATAAATTAGAGCAATTAAAAAAAGGACTTATGCAAAAAATGTTTGCTTAAATCCTTTTTCATTTATCAAAATTAAATTTTTTTGTTAATATCTCGATTTCCTTTGGAAGCACATAAATATACCGAATTATATATTCTACTAACTCTATTACATTTTCTAATTCTTCTTTAGATATATTAATATCAGCATCATGTACTCCTATATTTCCTAATTTTCGGGCTAATGTAGAAGCAGAATTTAATGTTGATGGTAAAACTCCAATACTACTTAGATTTTCAATTTTATCATATAAATTATTACCACTAGCTTTTTTATCTTCGCAAATCATTTCTAATGTTTTTCTTAACTTCATTAAACAGGATTCTTTATCCACATTTTTTAATTCTATTGAACTACTAAAATTATTTAAAACAGTATCTGGTAAAAATTTTGATTTTTCTTTTATTAAATTAGACGAATTAGGATATAAATGCTTTTCTTCTACATTATCTCCATTGTATATATCATACTCGTCTACACTACTTTTATTACCATAGGAATGATCCCAATAGGCATTAATAATATTATAACTTTTACAAACAGGACAAAATAGAACTATTGTCATATCATAATAGTAACTGTCACTATCAATAGAATCAGATTCTTTTTTGTAAACATCCTTGACATTCATTAATGTTTCATTACTACAGTGCAAACACTTAGCTACAGTTTGTTTATTTTTATATTCCATTATATTTCATCTAATCCTAATTCTTTTAAGTAAACATTAAGTTCTTTATCAACTTCTGCTATTTGCCTATCTATTTCTTTTAGTTCTTGTTGTACTGCTTTAATATCAATTTCATCTTCCTCTTCGAATGTATCTACATATCTAGGAATATTTAAATTATAATCATTTTCTTCTATTTCAGATAAAGGAGCAATATGACAATACTTTTCTATTTCTTTTCTATCAATATAAGTTTTAATTATTTTATCAACATCTTGATCTCTTAATCTATTTTGATTTTTACCAGGTTCAAAATCTTTAGATGCATCAATAAATATTATATTTTCTTCATTCTCTCTACACTTTTTAAACACTAGTATACAAGTTGGAATACTTGTACCATAAAATATATTTGCAGGTAATCCAATTACAGCATCTAAATAGTTTTTATCTTTAATAAGATACTTTCTTATTGTTCCTTCAGATGCTCCTCTAAACAATACTCCATGTGGTAATACCACTGCCATTGTTCCATTATCTGATAATTGGTAAATCATATGTTGAATAAAAGCAAAGTCTGCTTTTGATTTAGGTGCTAGTTTACCATAAGCACTAAATCTTTCATCTTCTATAAACTTAGGATCTGCACTCCAATTTTGAGAATATGGAGGATTAGCAACTACTGCATCAAACTTCATTTCAATATGTCTAGGTCTTTCTAAAGTATCATCATTTTTTATATCAAAATGTCTAAATGAAACACCATGTAATAACATATTCATTCGTGCCAAGTTGTATGTGGTAGAATTAAATTCTTGTCCATAATAAGATACCACTTTAGTTTCTTTTCCAACTCTTAATAGTAATGAGCCAGATCCACAAGCAGGATCATATACAGATTGAAGTTTAGATTTATTTATAGTAACTAGTTTTGCAAGTATTCTTGATACCTGTTGTGGAGTATAGAATTCTCCCGCTTTTTTACCGGCTGATGCTGCAAAATTAGAAATTAAATATTCATAAGCATCCCCTAACACATCAATTTCAGCATCTTCATGATGAAAATCAATGTCATTAATCTTTAACATAATTGTTGATATTAACTTAGTTCTATCTGCTTCTCCTCTACCAAGTTTAGAGTTATTCAAATCCATATCTTCAAAAAGATTTTCAAAATCATCTTCGGATTCATTTCCTAAAGTAGATTCTGATATTGAATTAATTGCTTTTTGTAGCATTGATATATCAAATTTGCCAGTTTTAATTTTGTCTATTAAAGTACTCCATAAATAATCTGGTTCAATAAAATACCCTATATTTTCATCTTCTATTAAATCACCTTTAAATTCATCAACTCTACCTTTATCATCAAACATATCAACATACTTTTTTGTATTTCTAAGCATTGTGTTTTCTACATAGTTAACTAAGTTTTCAGATAAATATCTATAAAATATTAATCCTAAAATATAATTTTTAAAATCATTAGCATCCATATTACCTCTTAAGGCATTGGCTATACTCCATAATTGTTTTTGCAATTCTGCTTGCTGTGATTGTTGTTTTTCTTCTCTAGACATATGTACCTCCTACATGAATTTCTTTAAAATATTTTTAATAAATTCTTTTATGTTATTTTTAATAGTTCTTCTTTCCCAATAATCATCTATTTCTATAGAATCATTTATTTCTTTGTCTGGGAATATTCCACTGTACTCATATTCATCAATTATTTGCTTTAATCTATCAAGATTAATATCATTATTACTAGCAAATTTTTCTATTTCTTTTTCTCTTTCTTTATTCATATGATTATCTAAAGCTTCATCAATAGAATCGTCTTCTTTTAAGGTTGGTAATATTGATGTTAAGAAACTTTTAATTAAATCTGCTTTTAAGAATAATTCATCATCTGTAATATTTACTAATTTACTTTGAATATCAATAATGTCTTTTTGTTTTTGTTCTTCATTTGATAAATCAACATTTCTAATTAAATTTAGGATATATGAAACATTTATCTTATCTGTCTGAATTAACTCTAATGAAAATGTTACATCATTTAATATTGAGCTTTTTTCTTTATCATTAGACAGTTTTCTATATAATTCATAATATTTACTTTTATAATCCTCAAAAATTTGAGTGTTGATTAATACTCCACAAGTATCCAAATCAAATTGATTGAATGTCTTTAAACTAACTAAAACTTTAGCAAGTTCTCTAAATGCAACTATAAACTCTTTGATATCTTCTTCACTTTCAAGTGAATCAACACTTTCAACTACTGGTGTAATACTAAGTAATCTTTCAACACACGCTTTTAATTTTTCTAGATATGTTTCATATGGTGCCATAATTACAGTATCTATGCTATCTGTTTGTGAGAATAATTTAACTGCTTCATCAACTCTTGTTTTAGTAGTTCTATAGCAAACTATATTTCCAAATGGTTTAGTTTCAGTTTCAACTCTATTTGTTCTTGAAAAAGCTTGAATTAAATCATGGTATTTCAAATTCTTATCAACATATAATGTATTTAATTTCTTAGCATCAAATCCTGTTAATAGCATATTAACAATTATAACTATGTCTATTTCAGTATTTTTAATTTTCTTACAAATATCTCTAAAATATCCATCAAAATTATTAGAAGAAAAATTAGTATTATATATTTTATTATAATCATTAATAATTCTATCTAGAGATTCTCTAGAATGTTCAGCATCTCCATCTAAGTCTTCATTTGCACCATAAGTAAATATAGCACCTATTTTTAAATCATGATTAATTGTTTTAAATGTGTCATAATATTTAACTAATTGGGGTATAGATGATACTGTAAATAGTGCATTATATTTTTTATCACGAGTTTTGATGTTATGATGTTTAATAATATCATTTGCTATTAAAATAATTCTATCATCAGCCATAAATACTTCTTCAGTATCTATTCCTTCTACCATCATATCTTCTTCTAATTCTCTTGAATTTAACTCAACGAATTTCATATAATCAACTGAAAAACCTAATACATTTTCGTCCTTAATTGCATCTTTTATTAAATAGGTATGTAAACATTTTTCAAATATATCTGCTGTACTTCTTCCATCTTGTGATGGATTTTCTTTAAATCTAGGTGTACCAGTAAATCCAAAGTATTGTGCCTTTGTAAATGTTTTTGATATTTGTCTATGCATTTCACCAAATTGACTTCTATGACATTCATCAATTATAAATACAGTCTTTAAATCTTTATATTTTTCCATTACATCAGCATATTTTGGATTAGAGCAAGCATTTGCCATTTTTTGAATAGTAGTTATTATAAGTGGTTTTGAACTGTCTTTTATTTGTTTAATTAATTTGTCTGTCTGATTTGTCATATCAACACAACCAGGATCAAACTTATTAAATTCATCTAATGTTTGTTTGTCTAAGTCTTTTCTATCTACTAAGAAGAAAACTTGATTAATAGACGGTTCTAATGCCAATATTTGACTTGTTTTAAATGATGTAATAGTTTTACCAGAACCAGTTGTATGCCAAATATATCCATTATTACTTGTATCTAATGCACGAGATACTATATTTTCAACAGCATAAACTTGATAAGGTCTCATAACCATTAAAGTTTTATCAGTCTTATTTATAATCATATATCTAGCTATCATTTTGCCGATATTACATCTATCTAAGAAGAATACACAAAATTGTTCTAAATTAGTAATTCTATTATTATCTACATCAGTCCAATAAAAAGTAAATCCATAATTTAATTCTTGATCGCCATTAGCAAAATATTTCGTATCTACACCATTGCTAATAACAAATAATTGAATATATTTATAAAGACCTGTATAAGAATGTCTTTTATATCTTTTAATTTGATTAAAAGCTTCTTTCATATCATTTCCTCTTCTTTTAAGTTCAATCTGTACAAGAGGAAGTCCATTTATTAGAATAGTAACATCATACCTATTAACATATTTACCTTCTACAGTTGTTTGATGTGTAACTTGAAAAATATTCTTACACCAATCATTTTTATTAAATAGTTCAATATAAACTTTAGAACCATCATCTCTTTCAATGAATTGCTTTTGCCTTAATTCATTTGCACTTTGATAAACACCTTTTCCAGATATTTTTACCATTATTTTTTCAAATTCTTTGTCAGATAGTGGCTTATTTTTTAATTCAGTTTTATTGTGTTTATTAACTTGTTCTCTAAAATTATTTTCTAAATCTTTAACATCGTTTATTTGTACTTTTTCATATCCTTGTTTAACAAGTTGTTCTATCATTCTATCTTCTAATCTTGCTTCACTTTCATAAACACCCATACTACACCTACTTTTTTCCAAAACATTTATAGTCTAATTATACCATGAAATCAGACAATTTTTAATTTTAGTCATTATTTTAATCTAAAAACTAAAAAATAGAAGAAATTAATCCTCTATTAAAATATACATTATAAAAGAAAAATAGGGCTCCATCAATAAAGACAGTGCCCATGCAAAAGTGTAATGTGCCCATGCAAAAGTGTAAAACACTTTTTCCTTGCATAAATAACATATACCAAAATTAAGATAAAAAGGCAATAGGTTAATTCTCCATATTGAACAATTCTTCAACAATTAAATCTTGTGAATGAAGATTATTATTTTTTCCTAATAACAGATTTTCATAAAATTTAATTAAATAACTGTTCTCTTCTTTTATATTTAAATAATTATTAAAATAATTACTTCTAACTAATGCATTCCTAAAATATACCGATTTATCTTTAAATAAAGCATTATCAACATTATATCCTAAACTAACTAAATATTTTTCAATAAATAATGCTGTTGTTCTAGTATTACCTTCTCTAAATGGATGTACTTGCCATATATTAGATGAAAATTTAGTTATATTATTAATAACTTCAACTATATTCATTTCTTTATAATTCTTTTCTTTTTCTAAAGAAATATCATATTCTAAAGATTCAGTTAATGCATTACAATCACCATAAGCCACTGAATCATTATTTAGTATTTTTTCATGTTTAGAAAAATCTATCTTTCTAAATTCACCAGCAAATTCATAAACATCTTGAAATAAAAACTTATGAATGTATTTTAAATAATCAACTGATAATTCAAAATTATCTTCATCTAATAATTCAACTATTCTAGCTGATACAAAATCACATTCTAATTCACTATGATTTATTTTATTATTATTTCCTTTTTCAATATAGTATTTTCTTAGTTCTTTTTCCACTTCTTCTATAGTTAAATTACCTTCTACATTTTTCTCTAATAATCTTTCCAAATACTTAGAAGGCTTTAAATTATCTACTTTTTGAAGACCAATAGCCATATCCCATTGTAACTGTTTTACATAATTAATAGACTTATATTCTTCTTCATATTGATTAATGCTTGAATCAAATTCTTTTTCACTCATAATTTAGACCTCTCAACTATTTATAATTATATCATACTTTTTATCATTGAATTAACATTGCACCATTTATAATTGCAATTTTTTTAGTAACATTTCAAAATAATATATATACAGTCCATTGTTTGATATTTTATTATTTATAATTTCTATATTATCTTTTAATGCATCCTTCAAATCACTAATATTTTTTAAGTCAACATTACCAACAGTTTCTTTTATTATTTTTATTAATGGTGGAATTATTCCTAAAGTATCAAAAAGCTCATCATCTGTTATCATAGAAGAATATTGATCTACCTGTTTAAAAATCAAATTATTTAAAAGCCCGATTTGTTCACTATTAAAATGTTTTGTCTTTTCACAAAGCCATTTTATTATATTTACTCCTGGTATATAAGCATTTACTATATAATTATTAACCATATAAAAACTATAACTATACAAATTGTTAAGTTTTTCTCTTTTTTCTCCAACAGCTAGATCTGTACATTTTTCTTCTAAAAATTTTCTTCCATTATCAACTATATATTTTATTTTACTATTTTTGCTAGAGTTGTTCATATTTATTGCATCACATAAAATAGAAAAATGTCCTAAAGGAAGTGCACCTATGCTTAAAGTTTTTTTATATTTTAATATAAATTCTTCAAATATAACTTTTCTGACTTCTCTACTACAAAAAAAATTTGGATTTTTTATTTGCTTATTTAATAATTCTTCTATTGCATCTATTAATTTTGGATATACATTATCAAAAAAATCAAATAATTTATCTATTTTTGAAAAAAAAGGTAAAAACAAATATTTTATTTCATCTAAAGTTAAATTATAATTCTTATATATTTCTTCTAACTTTTTTTGCTTTTCAACATCTGAAAGTTGACCACTATTTATAATTTCATATTCATCTTTATTTGCCAATTCATTAATCCAAAAATTGTTTAGATCTATATATCTATTTTCTTTTTTAAAATCATCTTTTTTGCCAAAATATGTAACTTTTCCTACTTTATATTTTCCCAGTCTACCAGCTCTACCAACAAGATTCCAAAATTCAAAATCAGATAAATCTTTATTCCCAATCCTCTTTGAAGTAATCAGCAACTTTTTAGTTGATGTATTAACACCTTCAAGTAATGTTGATGTACTTAAAAGTAACATTGTATTATTACTGTTGTTATAAGAATTTATTACATATTCTTTTATAAATGATGGTAATTCATTGTAATGAACACCAATACCATGATTTATAGCCTTTAAAACAGACCACTCATCAATCCATTTTTCATCATATTCTTCACTTATATATTTAATTAGATCATTATTTGTTGTTACTGTATTATTTTGTACATATTGCTCTGCAAAGTCTAATAATTCCTTTTTATTTGAAAAATACATCATGGTCTTTTCATCTGGCAGTATATTATTTTTTGCAGAAGCTAAATCAAAATTATCTTGATACGAAATTTCTATCGCAATTGGAGAATAATCATATTTTAACACCTCAAAATTATCAATATCTGGTAAATTTATCGAATTTATAAATGGCCCTAAAAATATATATTGTTTAGATAACTTTATTGCAGTTAAATAAGCAAGAGACATACTATACATCCTGTCGTCATTACTTTCGTTTTGTAATTTGTATATTTCATCAATTACTAATAAATCTATATCAAAATTATCAGTTTTTACTTTGCTGAAATATTCTACAAATTTTTCATGAGTTAAAATGAGACAAAATTTATCATAATTTTCTATTTTATTTGAATTAGAAATAATTTTATGTTCTGGAATAGATACGGCTATTTTTTCTAAATATTCATTTCTTAATGCAATGGTTGGTAAAATAATTAAAACTTTGTTAATTATGTTTCTATGTATACTTAAATATTCAAATATAGATGCAGTTTTTCCAAAACTTGTTGGAGCGCTAACTACCAGATTTTTTCCATTATTTAATTTTTTAAGTATTTCTACTTGAAAAGGGTGAAGAACAAAATTATTAATTTTAGATTTGTTTTTTTCCTTGTAATTTACAAATAGTGGGTCTACTTCATCTAATTCATACAAGTAAGGAGTTAACGATAATTTATTCATTAAAACTTGATAAGCAAGATTTTTTTTAACCTCAGATTTATCAATTGTTTTTATAATTTCTTCTCTAAAATCTTCTTCATTTACATTGAATTTATCTGTATTATTCATATTCACTTATAACCTCCTCAACTTTTTTAATAAAATCTTCTTTATTTTTTATAGGAAGAGTTACACAATAAACAGTTATATTCTTTAATTTTATCTTTTTTCTAAAATCTTTAATCTTTCTTGTTACATAATCATAATCAAACTCTTCACCATGCGCTATAAAATATACGATGGCTATATTAAATGCTAAATCTTCTTTCTTTATTTTTAAAATAGACAAATTACCATTCATAGTTAATTTTCTACCAAAACTTGTAATTTCGTATATTATATCCGTTTTACATCTAATATCATTTTCGCGAAGTGTTATTAATTTACATTCCTCATTCAATTTATAATCCATAAGGATTAGTTCAGCCGTATGTTGTTGAATTCCTAATTCCACTGAATTAGTTAATTTAGACTCACCAAAAAACATTGTATTTTCATTAGCATTATAATGTAATGTATCAATACCAAAAACTTTCATATTTGTATTGGTTGTTTGAGCTAATTTAGTTACAAAAGTATCCGCTCCAAATCTATCTTCTATAATTTTTGAAAGTATTATTTCTGCAAGCACATCATATCCTGTAATATTATTCTCCAAATATGAATTAAATTTTATCTCCCAATCTTTTTGTTTAGTATCAATAATTACACCATCTGCTTTTGCTTTCAAATCTTTACATAATTTCTTTTTAATTTTAGTCGGAATACAGTCTTTAATGTATTCTTTTTTTAAATTTTTAATTAGTGAAATAAGCTGTTTTATAGGAAACTCAACTTCAATTTGCTTAAATCGTTCTTCACTATAATTTGTAACATATCTATATAAATCTTTATCTTCAAATAATGATTTAATTATTATTTTATTAAAATTTTCTTCATTAATCTTAATATGCTTATATTGTATATGTGAAAGATCACTTTCAACGGTTTCAAATTGATTTAAAAACATAAAACTACCTCACTTCAAAAAATAAGCAGTATCCATCTTAAAAAGATTAAATACTGCTTATTTTATATATCAATTATAGCACATTTTTCGACATTCTTTTAGCATTTATCAATAATTTATATTTAAAATTTTAATTTTAAGGTCATTTTTACTCACAAAATATGATTTTAGATAAATTATGCCTTATATTTATTTCATTCAATCATAGCTGTCTAAATACCCAATTAAATCTAACAATGGTAAGTAAACCTTTCACCACCAGAGTTTATGTGATTAGCAACTAAAATTGTATTAGGGCTATTATTGTACAATTCCTTTACTTTTTTTATACGATCATTTTTAGGTAAATACTCATCTTCATCTCTAGTCATTTTAGCAGGAATACCTAATTCTCTTAAACGATTATACATATAAGTAGAAGCTTGTAAATTTAAATCTTTCTCTTGTAATCCATTCCCAATAGCGCCACTGTCCATCCCTCCATGGCTGGCACCTGTTATACCCAAAAACTATATTTCTTTTATTTTTTATAGGTTATATTTTATAAATCAAGATTCCATTCAATCTTAATTTCTCTTGTCTTGGTATCTTTATCTAATGCACCAACATATATTTTTTCTATAAACTCATCCACAATTATTCTAGTCAGTTTATCAATTTTCTTATATTTTTTTAGTATGCTTTCTATATCTTTTGAGTTTTCTTTTCTAGTTTCAGTTTCGTCAAGTTGTTTTTCTATATCTTCAAGTCTTGTTTGATAAGATTCAACATCTTTTGTAAATTCTTCTCGAAGCATTGAAAAATCTTCTTCTGATATAATACCTTTCATCTTATCCATATAAAGATTTTTAAAGTACAACTTGCTTTCATTTAACTTTTTTTCAAGATTAGCTTTCTCTTTATTTAAATTAGTAATTAATGTATCTTGTCTATTTTGTCTTTCTAATGTTTCATTAAATTCTTCTTTTAGTAATTTTTGGTTACATTTTTTTAATAAACCATTTATAGCATCAAGTACATATTGTTCTATAATATCATATCTTATTGATTTATTATTATCACAAGTATGATACTTTTTATTTCCTTTGCATTGTAGATATGCTCTTTTTTCCATAACTCCACCAGCACATTTAATATTACATTGATTTCTCATAAATATTCTTCCACATTCAGCACAATAAACTTTACTACTTAAAATGTGTACTTTTCCATCTTTTGCTGGTCTATGATGATTTTTTAATCTTCTCTGAACTAAATACCATGTTTCATTATCAACAATAGGTTCATGAGCATTTTCAGTAACACTCCATTCTGATTTAGGAACACTTTTAGATTTATGATTTTTATAACTAATGTTTGTTCTTTTTCCTTGTACTAAATTCCCCATATAGGTTTCATTTCTAAGCATTGTTGCGATTGTGTCTGGTGTCCATATTCCAGTAGTATCATAATCAAAATTGCAACAAACAAAATTACTTCCAATAGACTTTTTATAAAGAGATGGACATAATATTTTTCTTTCATTTAAACTTGCACATATTCTATGATAGCCAAGTCCATTTTTGTATTTTTCAAATATTTCTCTAACAATAGGTGCAACATTTTCATCAATAATAAGTTTATGTTTATCATTAGGATCTTTCATATAACCATAAGGAGCAAAACTTCCCATAAATAAACCATCATCTCTTTTATTCTTTAATGACTTTTTAACATTGTTAGATAAATCTTCTAAATACCATTCATTAACAAGCCCATTGATTTGTCTTGATTTTTTGTTTGCTTCATTATTAGTATCAGCATTATCAACTATACTTACAAATCTAACTCCCCATTCAATAAACTTATTATGTAAATATCTTTCTATTACTTCCATATCTCTTGAAAATCTACTTTGTGTTTTACATAGTACAATATTTATTCTTCCATTTTCACAATCATTAATTAACCTATTAAAATCTGGTCTTTCAACTCCTGCTCCAGAATAATCGTCATCTGAATAAATATCTACAACTTCCCAATCTTGATCCAAAGCATATTTTAAAAGCATACTTTTTTGATTAGCAATTGATTCACTATCATCGTTTTTATTCTTCTTATATCTATCTTCATCAGATAGTCTACAATATACACCTACCTTTTCCATCTACTACAACACCTCTAATCTTAAGAGTTGTAGCAAACTTAAATCTACAAAGATATTATATATCATTTTAAGAATTATTTAAAGCTACACTATCTTCTTCACTTGCTAATATAACTCGTAGTAATTTTTTTGCTATAATATCTTCTAAATCTTTTTCTTCAATAATTACATTATTTTTATTTACATATATTACATTATAATTTACCTCCATTTTATCTGTACCCCCTTTTTTATTCTCTATAAAGAATATCCTCCTAATTTAATCATATATCAATCCTCCTTATACTTACTTAATAATTCTTCCATGTATGCTTGTTCTTCAGAACTTGCTTTTTCTGATTTACAAACTTCTGGATGCTCCATCCAATATGGAATTAAATTATTATTAATATTATTATTTTTTCTTGTATATTCTTTTCTTTTATATTGGTAATTTTTTACTATGTTTTTATTCTCGTTTTTTTCTAAAACTTTAGAATTTTCATTACTTACGACTGTCTTATTTAAATAAATTTTTCTTTGTCTATTAACAAATTTAACATCTATGTACTTCTTCCTTTTTAAATTATTAATAGAATTTGATATTGTTTTTTCTTTAACACTTAACTGATTAGCAAAGTAACTATTACTAGCGTAGCAATACTCCTTATTATTTGATAATGAATTAATCATACCATAAACTAACTTATCTGTTTGGGAACAAGTTTGGTCATTTAATATTATTCTTGGTACAGCTATAAAATACCTTATAAAAGCCATATATCCCACTTTCAAAATATAGTTTCTAAGTATTGGTTAAGCCTATTTTGAGCGCAATATCCCTAGGAGGATTTTTTATATCTATCCCCCAAAGATATTGTTTTAATTCATTCTATAACTTATATAGAATAGGTACTAACATAAGCCTTTAATCTTACTGTACCTCTTATAACTAACGTTCTGTAAACTTTTTTAGTTAAGTGTTATTGTGTACATTCCTGTATCATATTCTTGAAATACTAGGTATTTTAATTTTTCTAATAGTTCTAGATTTTTTCTTAAACCCTCATTTTTAATTTTGATGATTTGTTGTATTTCTCCTATATTTATATCTGTGATAATTCGTTCATTACCTTTAGCATATATATAAGAGTAAATATATTTTGCTTCTTTTGGAATACTTTTATCTTTCCATATTGTTTTTGGTATCTGAAACTTTACAATCTTCATTCATATCTTTTCCTCCTTCCTTTTTTGATGAGTTTTACATCAATTTCAAATTGAGTATATCATTATATATTGAGTTTGTCAACATAGTAATTACAATTTTGTTGATTTTTACAACAATGTGTGCTATAATTTATTTATCAAACGAAAAAGAGGTGTATTAAGATGTTAAAGAAAAATACTACAGAATTAGGTAAAACCATAAGTGAAGCAAGAGAAAAAATTGGAATTTCACAAAGAGAATTAGCAAGACAATCCAACATGGACTGTGCTGAGGTTTCTCGTATTGAAGCTGGAAAAAGGTTAAAACCTAATGTTTTATATTTAAAAGGGATTGCTGAAACATTAAATTTAAGTATGGTTGATTTAATGAAACTTGCTGGATATAATGATATGGAAATAAATTGGGGACAAGATTTTTCTGATAGAAGAGCTACTGCTGACTATCAAAAACAAATAAAAAGTTATGAACAATTTTATTTTGACATTTTAGAAGAATTAGAAACAAGAAGAAAAACTGATTTTGCAATTAAAGGTGGCATTGCTGATTTAATTGATAAATTAGAACTTGCTAAAATAGAAAATAAGGAAATATCAAATGATGAAATATTAGATAGACTAAAAGAATTAATTCCTATGATTAGACCTAATTTAGAAAAATTTGATAAATCAAAATATCCATCTTTTGATTCTGGTGTATTTCCTAAAATAGAAATACAATCTGATGTGAAGTATCCTACTGTACCAAAGAATTTATTAGATAAGAAAGATTAAAATTACGAACACCTTTTATTTTTACAAGGTAAAAATGAAAGCAAGAAAAGTAATTTTATTCATCTTTACTTTTGCTATGCAAAAGAAAAAATAACCTTTTTGCTTTAGTCGCCAGACTTTAGCATTAAGGTTATTTTCATATAAAGAATACGTGGCACGTTTTGTCAGCTATGCTGATGAAAGTGGCGATAGTATTCATTCTTTTTATTTAAACTTGATTTAAATAAAAAGGCAACAATATTACATTGTGAAACTTTGTAATATGTTGCTTAAATGGGGTTTCAAAAGGGAGCACCCTTTGCACACATCGTTATTGGCTTTGCCAATATCGTAGTGTGTTACTAAAATGTCATTTTAGTCATTTACGAAAATCCATTAGTTGTAAAACTTCTTTTGAATTTTCATGATAAAATTTTAGTTATAATCTTATATAATTAGTATAAATTTTCATAAATTCTGAATGTGTTTCAATAACTATCTCATAAGTATTAGAACCAATTTGAATAATTAATCCATCTTTTGCCTCTTGAATAGATGTAATCTTATCATGTGGTTTATCAAAGCTAACATTTTGTGATGAATAAATTAATCTCTTTGTTGTCAAATATAGAGTACCAAAATATTTAG
>CAJUTW010000009.1 GCA_910589335.1 uncultured Bacilli bacterium
CATATAAAGCATATCCAAAGTCTTTTGATTACTAAAAGTTATCGCTTTATCACTAACCATTTCAGCATATATTAAACCACATCCCATCTCCTTACAAATTCTTCTATAAGCTGAATTACAAATACCCGCCATTGGAGCTAAAACAACTTGATTATTAATTGTAATATTCCCTATCATCCATTTCATTTTTTCACCCTTAAATTTTCAATTATTTATAACGATCTCAAATATATTTTAAAAATAAAAAATTAGAGATAATTTAGTTTGACAATAACAATCTTTAGCAGTTAACTTTGTATATATTTAAAAATTAACAATATTTATTTACTTCATTAAAAAATCATCTCTAAAAAAATTAATAAACACTAAAATAATTGATATTTCTTTGAAAAATATTATATACTAAACAACCTTATTTCACAAGCTAATAAAATATAAAAATAAACACTAAAATAATTTTTTTATCAAATAAGAATGACTTTGTACATATTTATTTAAATACTCTTTATAATTTAAATGATTTAATATTTCATCAATATTATTTTCTACATAATTAAGTTTCTTCTCATCAAAAGATTCAACACCTTGCTGATTTAAGAAAAAAGCTAAATTTATATTAGATACAAATTTTCTTAACGGAGTTACAGAATGCGTATAATTTAATTCTGAAGCTTCACATTTATATTTTCCAGAAACACGGTATATAGCAAATAAAGATTTTTCTCCAATATAATAATTAGTAAGTATTGAAGAAAAAGCCACTAAATCAATAACTTTATTAACATTTAATTTATTTATATATAAATATTTACTTGTTTTCACTACTTTACCAACTGCTTCTTTATATAATTTTAAATCAGTTTGAATTTTACTTAATACTTTATCATTTGTTAATAATTCATTTGCTTCTAATTGAGAAAGATTTTTATTCACATTTATCTTTTTTATTTTTATAGATTTATTCTCTACATTCCCATTATTATCTATTATAAATTCAAAAACAATTGCATTTCTAAAGCAACCTTGTAACAAAGAAAGCTTATCACATGATAAAAAAGAAGGTAACATATGAATTTGAGTAATTGGTTTTTTGCCATTATAAATATAAATTGTATTTCCCCTATTGTATGCTTCTCTTGCTAATTTATTATTTTCTTTTAAAAAACTCGGTACATTTGTTATATATACTTTAAGATTATAACACTCTCCCTCTTTTCGAATACTAAAAGCTCCATCCAAATCCCTAGATAAAGGATTATCAATACTTAATATTCTTTCATCATCTTCTTCTATTGGCAAACCAATTATTTGAATTGACTCTAAAACTTCTTGAGAAAAATCTTTTTTTACATCTTCAATTTCTGATAACAATAATTCTTTTTTCTCTTTTTTAGCTCTTTTTTTTCTAATTATTTCTAACAAAGAAAAGAATCGATCACAAAATTTTGAATATTTTTCTAAACTACCAATTCTTGATACTATACTTTCATCTTTTTTTAAATAAGAAAATATCTTATTAATTATTTCTTCATATTCATAAATATTTTTTTGTTCTAACAATAAATTAAAATTCTTTTTTAAAACATAAAAAGATATTCTTTTTCTTCTTAATTCACTTATTATTTTTTTTAAAATATCATTTATCAAACTACTTTCTAAATTATCATTTAAATCATTTTCAATATTTTTCAATTCTGGATCTTCTATCTCTTCCATATTTTCTTTTGAAATCTTTAACAAATAACTAATATTATTTAAAAGATTTATAAAACCTTTACTTTGTTTAGGTAAGCTACTTCCTTCCAAAATATAAAATAGTAAAGAAGTATCATTTATTTCATTATTTGACAAATAGTCATTTGTTTTAATACGATGCTGAAAATAAGTACCCAATTTTCCCATATCAATTTTATTTCCACCTTCATTTTTTATAAAATCAATCAATTGAGATATTGTTATATCAGTAAATTTCATTATTAATACCCCCTAATTAAAAAAATATTATACACTATAAATTAAAATAATCAAAAAAAAAGAATTAAGACTAATCATCTAATTCTTTTAATAATTCAGCTTTATTCATTTTTTCTGAATCTTTAATTCCTTTTTCTTTAGCAATTTTTCTTAATTTTGTAATTGACATACTTTCTAAATTTACATCTTCTTCAACTGGCATTTTACCATTTTCAACTAAATAATCAATTTGTTCCTTTGTTAAAGTTTCATATTCTAATAAAGATTCAGCTATTAATTTTAATAAATCTTTATTTTTCTTTATTATTTCTGTAGCTTTCTTATGACAATCATCAATAATTTTTCTCATTTCCATATCAATTTCATTTGCAACTTCATTTGAAAAATGTTGACTTTTATTATAATCACGTCCTAAGAAAACACTTCCTGCTTGTTGTTCAAATTGAAGAGGTCCTAAATCACTCATACCATACTCAGTAACCATTGAACGAGCTATCTTAGTAGCTTTTTCAAAGTCATTATGTGCTCCTGTTGTAATCTCTCCAAAAGTTATCTCTTCAGCAGTTCTACCTCCAAGTAAACCAGTTATCTCTTCTAATAAATCTGTTTTTGTAGAACATAATTTTTCCTCACTTGGAACCATCATATTATATCCACCAGCTGAACCTCTAGGAATGATAGTAACTTTTTGAACATCACTAGCATTTCTAAGTTTTAATCCAATAGCTGCATGACCAGCTTCATGATATGCTACAAGCTTTCTATCATTTTCACTATATTTATGACTAACCTTAGCAGGTCCCATCAACACTCTATCAGTAGCTTCATCTACTTCACTCATTGTAATTTCATCTTTATTTCTTCTAACTGCAAGTAAAGCTGCTTCATTAAGTAAGTTTTCTAAATCTGCCCCACTAAAACCAGGAGTTCTCTTAGCTAAATTTTTTAAAGTAACACCATCAGCTAAAATTTTGTTTTTAGCATGTACTCCTAAAATTTCTTCACGTCCTGAAACATCAGGAAGATTAACTGTAACTTGTCTATCAAATCTTCCAGGTCTTAAAAGTGCTGGATCTAAAACATCAGGTCTATTAGTTGCTGCTATAATTATAATTCCTTCATTAGCACCAAATCCATCCATTTCAGTAAGTAATTGATTTAGTGTTTGTTCTCTCTCATCATGACCTCCACCTAAACCAGTTCCTCTTTGACGACCAACAGCATCGATTTCATCTATAAATATTAAACATGGTGCATTTCTTTTTGCTTGTTGAAACATATCTCTAACACGACTTGCTCCAACACCAACAAATAATTCTACAAAATCAGATCCACTAATAAAATAAAATGGAACATTAGCTTCTCCTGCAACTGCTTTAGCTAATAATGTTTTTCCTGTTCCCGGAGGACCAAATAATAACACACCCTTAGGTATTCTTGCACCTAATTTTTGAAATCTCTTAGGATTTTTTAAGAAATCAATTAATTCCTTAACTTCTTCTTTTTCTTCTTTTAAACCTGCTACATCTTTAAAAGTAATTTTATTATTATCAGGATTTAAACGAGCTCTACTTTTTCCAAAGTCCATAGAACTTTTATTTCCAGCAAGTTGTTTATTAAAAAACCAAAATGCAACAGCAACAAGTAAAACAATTGGTAAAACATTAACAACTATTAATAATAATGATGATGATTCAGGATCAGGTGAAACATTTAATTTAAATTCTTGATCTTCACTTGCATCAACAATTTTTTTGATTACTTCTTCACTTAATGGAAGCAAAGCTTCAAAAGATTCATTTTCCTCATATCCTTTTAATGAACCAGATACTTCATAAACATATCCACTACCCCTAGCTACTAAATTTAATTCTGTAACCTTACCATTATCTATCTTTGAAATAAATTCATTATAAGTTAATTCATGAATATTTCTGTTAAAAACATTAAAAGTATAAAAAACTCCTAGCATTATAACAAATAAAAATAAATATGGTAAAAAGCCCTTTTTAATTGTTTTTTTATTTAAATTATTATTCATATATTTGCCTCCTTAATTGTATTTTAATATTATATCATATTTTTCTGTTTTTTTCTTATCAAATTTAGATTTTTTAATTCCTGGAATCCAAACTACTTCTCCCTTTGAATCTAAAACTATGGGCCAAATATCTCTATTAGCAAGAGACATTTTCTTATCAATAAAGATATCTTTTACCTTTTTAGTACCATTTAACCCTTTAACTTTTATTTTATCTCCCATTCTTCTACTTCTAACTATGAGTGGAAGAGTTATATCATTACTATCAAGTCTACAGATATTATTACTGTTATCACTAATATCACTTATTTTTTCAATATAATGATTATTTGGTAATAAAACATAGTTATCAAATTCTATTTCATAACTAGAAATAATTTTTGTTTGTCTAGTTAAAAGGAAATAATTATAATTTTTTTTAGCTATAACATCATTTGGTAAATTAATAAATGAATTACTTTTTCTACTATTTATCAAATCTAAAATTATCTCTATATGTTTATCTCCCACTAATATCAAATCATCTTGATAAAACTCACTAAGTAAATAATAAAGTATTTCTTTTTGAATAAACTGATCTTCTTCTAAAAACCTATCAATCAGTATTTTTTCATCTTCCATTACTCTTTTTATTGTTTTATCTCTAACTTTTTCAATAAATTTACTTGCATCATTTAAAAAATTACTAAACTTTAAAAATTTTAAATGAACATCCATCTCTTCTTGTTTTAGAAAAGGTAAAAGATATTTACGATACCTATTTCTAGTATATTTATCTTTATCATTAGAACTATCTATATAATATTTTACTTCATTTTCTTGATCATATTCTTCTAATTCTTTTTTTGTATAGTTAATAAGTGGTCTTACTATTTTATAACCATCCATATCTACTATATTCCTAAATCCAGCATAACCATTTAAATTAGAACCTCTAACAATTCTCATCATCACAGTTTCAATTAAATCATCACCATGATGAGCAGTCATTAAGTAATTAGCATCATATTTATGAACTAAATTTTCAAAAAAATTATATCTAATATTTCTTGCTTCATTATGAAAATTATCATCACCATACTCTTCTATAACCATACTTTCAAAAAGTAATTTATTTATAAAGCAATAGTCTTTTAAAAATTCTGCTTCTTCATAACTTTCTTTACGAACATTATGATTAACATGAGCAATTACTAAAAACAAATTATATTTATCTCTTATTTTTAAAAGCATATCAACAAGAGCCATTGAATCAGGTCCTGAAGAACACCCAATAACTATTCTATCATTTTGCCTAAATTCAAAAATATCATCAATTTTCTGCATCTAACTTCCTCCATCTAGTTAAAATAATTATAACACAATTTAAAAGAAAAAAAGAAAATATCATATTATTCTTCAGGAATTTGTAAAATAAATTCACCATCTTTAGAATATAGATATTTTTCTCTAGCATATCTAGCTATATAATCTGGATTCTGTAATTTATTAGCATCAACTTTTAATTCTTCCTCTTTCTCTTTTAAATTAGTTAACTCTTTATCAAGTGAATTTTTTTCTTTATATTTTTCAAATATTTCTACCCAATATTTACCAATAGCAAATGACATAGCAATAATTGTAATAATAGAAGCAAAACCTAAAATAAACAATCTTCTTCTAGTTTTAGCCTTACCATTCTTCTTAGCCATATCACTTACCTACCTTTTCAACATATATTATACAACGCAAGAAATACTAATAAACAACAAAACAAATAAATTTACATGTTTTTACATTATTTTTTAGAAAAATTATATGTAATTAAAAATCCAAATATAATAGAAAGTAAAAAATATAAATGTAAAGTTCCATTATTCAGGTAATATAATATCAAGAAATAAAGTAGAGATAAGTCGAAACAAAATATAAAACTAAAAATAATTTTCTTTTTATTAGATTTAGAAAATAAATATTTATAATTCAGTTTAATCATAAAAAAAAGGAAAATACCAAATAAAAAAGAAACAAACAAACTTAATAATTGGACTTTTAATTCCATCTATTTAAATAACCTTGCTAAAACACTTTCTTCTTTATTCTTTTTATTATTTTCCATTACATATTCCACTGAATTAATTGTTCCTTTTATTGATACATTACCAGCCAAAGTATCTAGTTTTATTAATTCTAACTCTTCTCCTTTAATAACCATAAACCCCATTGTTGTTTCTAAAATAAAATGCAAATTATCAAAATTTTCTATTTTTTTAACACCTGTTATAACTAAAGTCTTTCTCTCAAGTAAACTTAAACTATGATTATAATTATTAATTCCAACTGTATCTTTATCCATATTGTCCTCCTAAAAAATAATATGATAAAGACTTCTTATTTAGAACAAAAAAAGATGCTTATGCATCTACTCTTCTTCGCTTACTTCATCTTCAGCATTATTATAAGCTTCTATGATAGCATCTTCAAACATAGAACGTACTTCTGGATTAATTGGATGAGCAATATCACGATATCCACCAGTAGTAGTTTTTCTACTAGGCATTGCTATAAACAGTCCGTTATCTCCTTCAATGATTCGAATATCATGTACTGCAAAACTGTCATCTAATAATACAGATGCAATTCCCTTCATACGAGAACCTTCCTTTTCAATTTTACGTACATTTACAGATGTAATCTTCATAACTGATTTCCTCCCTCTTAAAGCGTAACCACTTTATAAAATAATTTTATAATACTATTTCTGAAAAATCAATATTTTTCATCTTTAAGATAAAATTTTAATATTTCCTATTAATAAATCATTGTAACTATAAGCTTTTATAATAGAATTATCTAATTCTATTATAAATATTGCTGGAAACATCTTACTAATTTTACCAGAAAACTCTTCATTCTGATTTCTATTACCTTTATATAAGAATTTATGATTAACAAACAAATTTTCTTCTACTATCTTTTTCGCAATATCTATATTCATCTAGGATACCCCACATACATAGTTCCATTAGTAATAATTCCACCCATTCCTTCACTACCATATTTTGTCTTATCAATCATACTTATTAAATCTATACTTTGATTTTTATCTGCAAAAGCAATAGAAGATGCAATAATCGCAGGATCAAGAGCATGTATATTAATTCTTTTTGGACTAGAAGCAAAATTAGCTCCAGCTTTAATTAATTCCTCATAATTTGATTGACACGCTCCAGCAATAATAATTAATTTATCTTGACTTTTTTCGAATTTTCGTGCTTCTTTTATAGCCGAAATAAAATTTCCTGTATTTTCATAATTATTTATATCTTTTTTATCATTTTTTTTCGAAAAATATGCATCATGTCCAGTAATTACAACAATATCAGGACGATACTCCTTAACTAAATCAAAAATTTTAGAAGATATAACAGCTTCTGCTAATGAAATACCATTAGCTTGAATTCCCATACTATCATAAAATTTCATACATCTATCTAAATATTCACTATCACCATCAATATGAAGTACACGTCCAGGTAAATAAAAATAGTTACTTCTATCTATTTTTATATCTCTTACATTTTTTTGAATTATGTCCTCATCACTATGAGAAAAATTACTAACACTTACGATATCATCTATATTAGCATCTGCATAAAGTCTAAAATCAAGCCCTTTTAAAAAAACTTTATCATCTACAATTCTAGTAATTTTAAAAACAATATCATGATTATAAGAAATTCTGCTTACTAAATCACCTATTTTAAAGTTCAATAAATCATCTCCCTTTAAACTATATGATTAAAAGAAAAAAAGTAGACTAAAAAAGAATGGTCTAAACCATCCTTTAATTATTTAAGAACTGGATATCCTTTAGTAGAAAGACTATCTAGATTCCACATAGATTCATCAAAACCTAAATCTTTATAAAATTGTTTATTTAAATTTGCTCGAGCAACACTATTTAGTTTTCCATTAGTATTTTCACTAACTCTAGTTGATCCTATTTCTTCATCAACTTCAAAACATTTAGTCATTGTTGCTATAACTTGAGCTTCACTTGCACCAGCAAATTTATAAGGTTTTAATTCTACTCCTGCAGTGTTTGTATACCCAGTCATACTACCAAATGCAATAGAATTTCTAATAACTGGAGTATTATAAATATTTCCAAACATAGAACCATTTATTTCAGCCAGACTTGCATTTCCATAAGTATTATGAGTTTTTGTAATTGAAACATCAGTTACTACATTTTCAACTACAGTACCATTTTGTTGTAGTGAACCAACAAGACCTCCGTTTTCTGTAGAATTAATAGTAAGTTTACCTTGAACAAATACATTAGATATTCTTCCACCATATTTACGTCCAATAAATGTTGAAACATAAACACCTGTTCCTGTAACATTAGCATTCTTAACACTAATATTTTCAAATACAGAATTTGCATTATCTCTTGCATCAGCACCTGACACAACTGCAACATTATTTCTTCCAGATAAAGTAATATTTTCAAATCTTAAATTTCTAAATGTTGCTGTAAATGATTCTTGTGTAAATGCTGTAACATAGTCGCCATTACCTCGACCTGAACTAGTATTACTAAAATTCTTAATCTTAAGATTTTCAACTGTACCTCTAAAGTTAGCGAACAAACTAGCATCTGTTAAATTAGAAAGTGTATGTCCTTGACCATCTATCTTTCCTGTAAATATATTACTTATAACAGTACCATTATAATTTTTACCAGCAAAATCTATATCATTATCTATTACAAATATACCACCAGCATCTTCATTAAGTTTAGCCATATCTTCAGCACTTCTGATATGATAAGCAAATTTTTCAACAGTACAATCTCTTGTTACCACATTACTTACAGCTCCACCAATTAAGCTTAAATCATTTCGTCCACCAAAATTCATCTTTAAATTAGTAACATTAATCTTTTCAACTGTACTCATCTCGGATTTATAAGATAAAGCACCAGCATTACTAATAGTTTTTGGAATATTAGTATTTTCAAAATGTATATTTCCTACATAACCATATCTAATCTTATTAAAAATAGGCAATGTATTTCCAATGATTTTATGACCATTTCCATCTAATCTTCCCATAAATGTTTGAGTAACATTCGTTGTCATATGAGAAAAATCAATATCATTATCTAATACATAATAACCATATGGTTGAGCATTAATCTTTTCAACTAATTCTTCTGCAGTTTTGATATGATTTACTTCAACTGTTGTTCCAAGAGGATCATCGACAAAATCATTCGTAACACTCTTTAAGTAATGATAATATATTTTTCTAAGATTTGTTCTTGAAGTCGCATTTCTATTCGCATCACTTGATAAAGCTTGATAGAATCTTTCAATCATATAATCGACATCAATATACTTATTGTTTCTTATATTTTCTTCAACAGTAGCATATCTACTCATCTTATATTCTTTCCAATTCATTGCTGTACCAGTAACAGCCTTTGTAACTTTTTGAATAGCATCAAGATCTGTTTTCGTGTTTCCTCTTCCGTAAGTAACATATCCATCAACTCCTGCATAACCAAGCATTTCAAAATAATTACGTTTTGCTGAGAATGCATCTGGAATACCATTATCATTATGACCTATATACCAACGATTTACCCAAATAGACTCAAATCCATAATCATTAGTACCAAGACTATTAATTACTTTAAGACCTCTTACACTGACACCCCATGCGTTTTCTGGACGTATAATAATTCTATTATCATATAAAGATTCTAAAGATGTTAATTTCATTTGTTCTGCTTGTGCTGCAGTAATCGCTCCCCAAGTAGACCAACCTCCAGACTGATTCATTCTTGTAGCAACTCTAGCTTGTTGCTCTGGTGTTAATCTTATAAACGCCTTACCTTCGATATAGTCAAGTAAATCTAAAGCATTCTGTTGTCCCCTGAAATAATTTTCTAATTTTTCTCTAGTATCAATTCTATCAGGACTTAAATTTTGAGTTGCATTTCCTTCCTTATTTAAATCGAAAGATGTATTGAAATAATATGGTCCAACATCTTGTGTAAGGTTATTTTCACTCCAAACACCATTTTGTTGAACATTACCTTCAGTAAGAGTTTCAAGACCAGCCTTAAATCTAGTTCCAGCTTGGAATAACATTATTTTATCAAATAAAGCATGTTCAAATTCATGAGTCCAAGTATCAAAATTAGTAAGACCTGGTCTAGCTATGAACCATAAGAATCCTGCAGTATTTCCAACACCAGCAGCACTTCCACCTGGTTGCCATAAACCTAAAACCTCACTAAAGTTTTTGAAGAATGGATAATTTTGTCCAACTTTTCCTTGAGTATATACAGGTGAAGTACCTATTACAATATTAGTACCTGGAAAATATGTATTTTTATAACCTGTAATGATTCTAGTACAGTCATAAACCATAATACAATAATTATTCCATTTTCCTGGATCAAATGAACCAGCTAATGTACTCAAATGTCTTTTTACAAGATTTGAATGATCATTAACTTTTTTTTGAACTGCGGCTCTTCCTGCAGCAGTATTTACATCTTTATGATACAACTGTGAAGGTCCAATTTGTAAATGTGCAGGTCCAGAAATCATATAAGTACAATTTTCAGGTAATGTTATAACAGGAAGTATCATTCTACCATTTTTCTTAAGTTGATACCATCCTCGATATAATATATTTGGATTTTTATCTACACCAAATTCGGCTAATATATTTCTTGCTCCAAAATATTCAGTAAACCAATCATCAACATTATCATAGCCACCAATTCCTGCAATAATACTATCCAAGAAAGTTGCTATATTAGTACTATTTGTATATTTTTTAATATTAGTATTAAAGAAAGTATGTGTTTCTGCAACACCCATATTTCCAACAAACACTTCATTAATAATTGCATCAAATGAATTAGTATCTTTAAACATTTTATTTTCAAATAATAAGATATCTGATATTTTAGCTCCACCTATTTCAAAGCTATACCATCTATTAAAATAATTATAAGCATAAATTATTTTATTTAATCTTCCACTATCAATCAAATTCTCTTTTATTTTATTATTAAGTATTTCATTATTAATAGTTAAAATATTCTCTTCATCATTTTGTAATAATTGTAGAGTTATATTTAAAGCTAATCCTTTAATTACTTCGTTATAATTATCTTTATAATGTCTTGCATCCGCTGCAGTAGTTAAAGGATCAAGTACAGTAGTATAATCTAATCCTTTAATATATTCTTCAATTATACTAACAATAGACGCATCATTTTTAATGATATAACTATTAGGAGAATAATGTAAGCCTAACTCCTCTATTTCATAAATAGAAATATTATTTTTTAATTCATTAAAATTAACTTTGTAATTTACAACTTCAAAACCATCAAATACAACTTTAATATCAGTAATACTATTATGATTTTCATTTGTAAAATAAGTAACCAATTTACCATTATTATAAGGTAATATATGTTTTATTACTTTAGTAGCTAATAAACTATTACTATCTATTTTTGTAGCATCTTCTACTAAAAATTTAGCATCATAAAATGGCATTAATTTATAAATATTATGATATAAAATTTCTTTATTTTTATTATAACCAGCTACATTTTTTATTCTTTTATAATCAGGGATATATAAACTTTGAACTTCTGTATCACTTAAAACTGTATTAGGATCATCATTTTTTAATAAAGGTAATTTATCATAAGATGTATCTGTTAAATCCCAAATAGTTTCATCAAAATTTGCATCATTTTTATAGAAATTACGATTAATATTTTCTTTAGCTATTATACTAAATTTACCTACTGATTCATTAGAATTTAAACCAGAATCTTGTAATTCATAGTTATTAGTTGCTGTTACTGTACTTCCATTACCATATACAGTATAGAAATTTGATCCAGTAGATAAACTAACATTATTTTTTAAAACAGAAGCTTTATTCATAAATAAACCAACTAATGCTCCGTTTAATCTTGGACCTTGATTATTAGTAATAGCAATTTTTGTTATACAGTTTTCAATAGTTTCTTCACCATAGCCGTGTCCTAAAACTCCACCAATACCATTAGCATCTTTTGTTTGTGTAGAATTGATTGCTCCTTGAGCATAACAATTCTTTATAGAACCATTAGTAAGTTTACCAATAATTGCAGAAACTCTTACATGCCCAGCTGTTGTAATAACAAAATTAGTTACACTACTCTTTTCAACATTTGTATCAGTTGCTTCTCCAATAAATCCTGCTGAATGATTAGCTCCTGTTGTATAATTAAGACCTTTAATATGAACATTAGTAACAGTAGTGTCAGTTGCAATATTAGCAATAGTACCATGACTATTAGAACCTGATAATATAACATTTTCAAAAATTATATTTTTAATTTTAGCTCCTTCTAATTCATTAAAGAAAGGTTTTCTCAAATTAGTAATTTTATGTCCATTACCATTTAATGTACCACTAAACTTCTCACTTATAGCAGTAAGAGCAGCTCCAGAAACAAATGAAGCATCATAATCTTTAGTTAATTCAAAAGTTCCACTAGGATTAGCCTCAATCTTTTTTATAAGAAGCTCTAGGCTCCCTCCTTCAACAGAACCATTTTTAACAGTACCATATTCTATTTCTAAATTATTCTGTTTCTTTGTACCATTATACTGAACAACATCATCATATTTTAAAGTTAATTTTAATTTATTATTATCAACTCTATAACTTTCTATCGTAGTATAGAAAGCAGACATATCTCTAGGCTTAACTTTAACAATAAAATTATTTAAATTTTCTAAATCAGTAATTTTAATATTTTCTGCTTCTCTAATTCCTTCATCTGTTTGAGTATAAACAATTGTTGAAGCAATATCTTTTACTTGAAATTGACGACTACCAAGTGAAATTTCATTTTCTAATAATATAACATCTCTATAATTATTAGAACTATTATCTAATTTATTAGTATCTAAATCATAATCAGCTAAAATCTTAACTATATAAGAAGCATTTTCTTTAGGAGTAAATTTAACTGTATTTCTATCATGATTTAAATTTTCTTCTATAATAGCACCTGCATCATCTATTATTTGTACTTTTCCTTTGCTTATAGTATTTTCTTCATCTACTAAATTAAATTTAATAGTTACATCACCATAAACATCTTCTTCATAACTAAATTCTTTAATAGAAGGTTCAGTTTTTAAAACTTCTATTTGAATTTCATTATCCTCTGTTATAGTAAATTCTTTTGTATTAGATAATTTAACTTTCTCAATAGTTAATTTTTTAACACCAGAAGTATCATATCCTTTTATATTAACCTGATAATTATCATTATTTTTAGTTACTGTATATTTTTTACCATTAACAACTACCTCACTAACATCAAAACTAGTTACATTAGTACTTTTAAATAATAATGTGATATCTTCATTTTTTAAGAAATATTTTGAAGCATTATTATTTTTATAAGTAACCATATTACTAACTGTTAAATCATAATCAACTACCAATTGAACTTCATGAGTTAATAATATTTTATCTGTAATTAAATTTTCATCAGTAGAAAGAGTATTTGTATCTCTATCAAAAGTTGCTTTAATATTTAAGTCATACATTTCTAACTCTGTAACATTAAACTCTAAACTATTTGCTCCTACTTTAATAGTTTTACTAACTACACTACCATCTTTTCTACTTATTAAATCAGCTTTTCCACTAATAAAACTATTATCTGTATCATTAACATCAAAATTTAAAGTAACTTTTGAATCATTAATACTATCAATTTGTTTAAAATTACTAACCTTAGGTTCTTCTTTTAAAACTTCTATTTTTAATGTTTTATTAACACCTGCAGTTAAATGATTACTAAAAGTAACTCTTGAAGCTGTTAATGATTTAACTCCTATAATTGAACTAAGTTTATAAGTTACTTGATAACTTCCATCACTTTGTTTAATAGCATCATAATCTTTATTATTTATCATAACATTAGAAATATCATCTGTCTTATTAGTATTAAATACATAAGTAAGGACAACATCATCACCTTTTTCATAGTATTTCTTATCACTAACAACACTAACAATTTCAGCTTGAGCTACAGATTCAATTTCCTTTGTTCCTAAGATAACATTTTCTTTTGTATCACTTTCTTTATCAGTTAATAAATATGTTGATACTACTTTAACTTTATATTTTGAAGTATAAATACTTTTAAATCTCTTAGAAATATTTTCCATACTAAGTTCATCATTTGATAAAGAAATTTGTTCAATAATTTCATCTTTATCATTAAATAAATCAATACTCATAGAAATTAAAGCACTATCTTCATCTTTAATATCAAAACTAACTTCAACATAATTCTTTTGAGTATTATCTTCGATATCTAAATTTGAAATACTAGGTGTATTTTTAACAATAGTTATATCAATATTTTGCTTAATTTCAAATTGTTTTTTATTAGATAAGATAATTTTTTGAATATTTAATTTTTTAGAACCAAAACTATTAAATCCTGAAACAGTAGCAGTATATTTTCCATTTTCCAATTTAACATCATATTCTTTATTATTTATTTGAATTTTTTCTGGAATATTAGTTGTCGCATTAGAACTTTCAAAAATAATTTTAATATCTTGATCCTTAGCAAAAATTAAAGTTTCTTCATTTTTATCATTATAAGTTTTAAAATTACTTACAAGAAAATTATAATTAATATCTAATCTTAATGTTTTATCTAATTTTACTTTACCAATAATATTTTTATCTGTTGAATTACTATCAGAAGATAAATTATAATCAACAACAAAATTAGCTTTATAATCCTTACTTTCTTCTACATTCAATTTAACAGTATTAGCACCTTTTTTAATAGTCACAGTTTTTATAACTTTACCACTTTCATCACTAATTTTAAGAGTACTATTAACTGCTGAATTATCTGAATCAACTAAATCAAATAATATATCTAATGAAGATTCATTAATATTTTCAACTACTTTATAATTATTAATTGATGGCTTATTTTTTAATATTTCTATTTCTATTTTATTATTATTCAAAACATCCATTTCAATATTATTAGATAATTTAACTTTTTCAATTGTTAAAGTCTTACTACCAGCATCACTAAATCCATCAACTACAACTTGATAATTATTATTATTTTTAACTACTACATATCGTTTACCATTAATTGTAACTTCTTTTGTATCTAATTTACTAGCATTTTCACTAGTAAAGATAAGATTAATTTTTTCATTTTTAACAAAATATTTACTTTCTAAATTATCTTTTAAAGCTTTAAAATCAGTAATAGTTACACTATAGTCAGTATTATCAATAATTTCTTTTGTAAATAATGTTTTATTTTGATAATTATTAGTACTATCAACACTACTATCTCTATCATATGATGCATTAATTTTTAAAGTATATAATACTGATCTTTTAATACTAAACTCTAAAGAATTTTTCCCCTTAACAATATCTTTACGAGAAACTATATCTCCTTTATTATCAACAAGTAAAACTTGCGAACTAATTAAACTCTTATCATTATCATTTAAATTAAATTCAATTTTTACTTTAGAATTATTAGAATCAATTTTATGATTAAAATCAGTTACTGTTGGAACATCTTTTAAAATTTCTATTTTAATATTATTATTTTCTTTAACAATTAGTTCAACAGAATTACTTAATTTAAGTTTTTCAATTGTTAAAGTTTTATTTCCTGCAGCGCTAAATCCATCAACTATAACTTGATAATTATTACTATTTTTAGTTACTGCATATTTTTTACCATTAACTGTTACTTCTACTATATCTAGATTACGAGCATTTATACTTTCAAAAACTAAATTAATTTTCTCATTCTTAGCAAAATATTTAGTCTCCTTATTATTTTTGATAGTTTTTAAATTAGATAATACTAAATTATATTCCTTACTACCTTCAATTTCTTTAAAAATTAAATCTTTATTAATTCTATTAAAATTATCAGTATTAGAATCTCTATCATAAGTAACATTAATTTTTAAATCGTAAGTTGTGAAAGCTTCTAAATCTAACGAAACTGTATTTTTACCTATATTTATATCTTTTGTATATTCTACTTCACCATTCTTTTTTGTAAAAATAAGTTTACCTGAAACAAAACTATTATCTATATCATTTAAATTAAAACTAATATTTACTTTTGATTTAGAAGTATTAAATTCTTCTTTATAATCTTCAAGTGTTATAGCATCTTTTAAGACTTCTAATTTTACATTATTAGAAACACTAGCAACATTTCCACTACTACATACAACTTTAGAAGTTGAAATATCATAAATACCACTATTAGTAGAAACTTTATAAACAACTTGATATAAACCTTCTCCTACTTTTGTTACTAAATAATCTTTGTTATTAATACGTAATTTATTAATATCATGAGAACAATTTGTTTCAATTTTATAAGTTAATAAAGCTTTTTCACCTTTTTCATAATATTTTTTATCACTATTAACTTCTAAAATACTAGCTCTAAATTGTGCTAAAAATTCATTTTGATATAAAATAACATTTTTTTGGATATCACTATCATTATCAGTTTGTAAATAATTTGCAACAATACTAATTCTATATTTAGATTTACCTGTTAAATCCTTAAGTAATTTACTAATACTTTTAGAACCCTTTAATTCATCATTAGTTAATTTTATTTGCTCTAATAATATATCTTTATCATCTGTAACATTAATAATCATACTAATTAAAGCATCATCATCATTTTCTATATCAAAATTAACCTCAAATTCTCCTTTTTCATTTTCTTCAAACATAAAATCAGAAATCTTAGGAGCTTTTTTAATAACATTAATAAATAATTCTTTATTTACTTCAAATTGTTTTCCATTATTTAATGTAATATTTTCTATTTTTATATTTTTATTACCTATATTATCAAATCCAGGAATCACAATAATATATCTATTATTTTCTATAAATAATTTATAACTTTTTCCATTAATTTTAACAAATTCTGGAACATATTTTGTTACATTAGAACTATCAAAAGAGATTTTTACATCTTCATTTTTATAAAAATTATTAGTTTCAATTTGTCCATTATAAATTTTATAATTTCCAATATCAAATTTATAATCTCCTATAATTTGAATTTCTTTTATAAATTCTAACTTACCATTATAATTAGTTAAATCTTCATTAGAAGTCAAATTATAATTTATATTAAATAATGCATTATAAATTTTGTTATTTTCAATTGTAATATTAAATTGATTTTTACCTTCTTTAATATCAAATTCTTTAACTAAAGTTCCATTTTCATTTAAAATTTGAACTTTTCCAGAAGTAACTGCTTTATCAGTATCTAATAAATCAAAAGAAATAGTTGCTTCTGATTTAATAAAATCATCATTAACAATATAATTTTTAAATAAAGGAACTGATTTTAAAACTTCTACCTTTTCAACAAAGTTAACTGCTAAACTTTTTTGATTATTTAAAACAACTTCACTAAATACATATTCTTTTATTCCAGCAATATTAGAAGAATTAACTTTTACTTTGTAAATATCATCCGAATTATCTAAAATAACATCATAATATTCATTATTAATTTTTACTTTTTCTATTTTAGCTCCATAACTTACATCTGCTTTAAACTTTAAGTAAAAATCAATGTTTTTATTTACAAATTCACTATCTTGACTAACTTTATCAAATTTAACTTCATAATCTAATTTATTTTCAAGCTTTTGAATTAATAAAGCCAAATCTGTAATTGTAATAACTCCATCATTATTTAAATCAGCATTTTCAAGATATTTATTAGCTAACATTAATTTATTTATTAAATGTGATTCTAATAAGCTTACATCATTATAGTCAACTTTATTATCACCATTAACTTCTCCTTTATTAGAGAAATCATAAAATGCTGCTTCTACTGTATTAAAAACTTGTAATGAAAGAATACTTAAAAATACAATTAAGAAAGCTTTAGTAGTATTTTTCTTTTTATCATCATCATCATCTCTATTTTTCAAATTTTTAATAATAAAATAAATTACCACTAAAATATCTATAAGTAAAATAATACATATAATAATATAATTTCTATTAGATTTTGATTTTTTAGATTCAGATAAATCTTCTGATTCTTCTTCGTAATCAGAAAAATCAGAATAATCAGAATAATCTTTATCAATACTATTTTCTTTTTCTTTCTCTATTTCATTACTTTCTTGATTTCCATTATTAGCATTAACAGAACCATTATAATTATCTTTAATATTAGTTATTATATTAGATGATTCATTAGGTAATAAAAAATCTGAATTATCGTTATTATTATCATTTAAAGAATTATCATCAGAAATATTATTCAAAACTTTAACAGAAACAGTTTCATTATCAACAAAAATATCTTTTTTACCTTCTGAAACAACAACATCTTTAATTTCAACCTTAGTTTGAGAAGATTCAATTCTATTTTTAACTTTTAATGTAATTTGAACAACTTCTTCTGCAGCTTTACAACCAGATCTTTTTATCGCAACAAATTCACCAGTTTTTTCATTATATTGCAATTTTTCCCAATTATTTAATGATCTAAAACTATTCTGATTTAAATTTTCAAAAATATTTTTATCATAAACAATTTTTGCTTTATATGCATATAAACCCTTTTCTATATTTTTAAAATCTGCTAATTTTAAAGTGACTTTATAATCTTGTCCATTAACTAATTGAGTTTGATCACCATAAAATATAGCACTTATAATTTTAGAATCTGCATTAATATTTATAACAGAGAATGTCATAAAAAAAACTATTATAAATACTAACATAATTTTTATAAATTTATTATTTATTTTCATAAAATCCCCCTCTAAAACATATTTGGTTTTATATTATAACATATTTTTTAAAATTTTCAAGTCTTAATTAAAAAAAGTTAGTAAATTCACTACTAACCTTTTATTTACATATTTATTATTTTTTCGAGTAATTATCATTTTCAAAAACTTGGTCTATTTTACACATATTAAAAAATTTTAATAATCTGTTCAAAGCATATAATTGCTCTGTAACAGTATCTGCTTGATAAAACAATTTTATATCTTCTTCTAAACTTTTAATATCATTAAATTCATAATTATTATATTCCTCATTATTATAAAAATTGTCAATAAATTTTACTATTCTTTTAAATAAAATACTTATTTCTGGAGTAAGTTTTTTTCTATCTTCTCTAAATTTCTCAGACCTAACTTTAAAACTTTTATTTGATAAAATATTAAATTCATTAATCGCATCTAACAAATTATTAGCACCAATTGATTCTATTAACTTATTAGATGTACTACTATCTTCTATAGCTCTCATATTTATTAATTCTGTATTACTTGAAAATTTATTTTTTAAAAAAACTAAGAATTCATTAATACTTTGATTAAATTCATTATTTTGATCATCAAAATAACTAGAAAAATGTCCTCCAGAAGCACTTAACTTCCCTCCATGACTTTTGTTATATAACAATCCATTACTTAAAGCTAAATTTTTAATACTATTTTCTAATATTTCATTGATTTCATTATCATAAAAAGCATATTTATTACCAATTTTTGATGGTAAAACACCAATCTGACTTAAAATCATATTTATAGCTAAATATTCTTCACCTTTATAAATAATAATCTTACGTTTAGATAATTGTTCTCTTAAAACAGGATCATGCATCAACTTTTGATACTTACTCTCATTTATTAAAATAATTGCATTTTTAGAAATTGCCAAATTTTCATGAGAAACATCTAAATACGCATCATGATATGCTACTGAATATGCATATCCAGAATTTAAAAAATTATCAATCTCATCAATAATAGTAAAATCTCTATCATTACTTACTAAATTATAATCCCCTGTCACATCTAAAGGAGTATTAATAGTAAAATGCTTAGTAGAACGATATTTTACTGGTAAATATACTGCTCCAATATCTTTATCAATATCAGACATTAAATTATTCAATTTATCATTAGCAATTGGAATATTAATACCATTAAATTGTGATTTTATTTTATATTTATCTAAAGCTAATTTAACTCTTAACTCATTTGATAATGCAAAAACAACTTTTTCAATATTAGTATTTCTCGATGCAACAGTCCATTCCCAATCAACAGGAAAAAAATTATCTGTTCTAATTATCATAAATTTATCTATTTTTTTATCTTTTTTAGCTTTTTCTATCAATATTTTAATATTATGTTTAAATCGCTCTAAAGAATTAGCATTCGTTGTATCTAAATAACCATCATTTTCTATTTTCAAAATTGCATTTTTAAAAGCATTATTATATTCCATAAACAATACACCTCTTTTATTGTAGAAACAACACTACTAATTTCTTATTTAATTATTTCTTTATAGCTATCGCTCCAAATGGTCCTAAATAATCAATATCCGATTTTTTTAAAGTATAAACCTTACTATAATTTTTATATTCATGAGGAATTAATATATCAACATCTTTATCCGTTTTATTAACACCAACTAACAGTTTTTCTTCATTAGTAGCTCTTTCAAACATTAAATAATCACTATTTATATCTAATATATTAAAATCAGCCTCTTCTAAAAAACTTTCAATTCTTCTAATCTTTCCAATATTTCGAAAAAATCTCAATAATTTTTTATCCATATAATTCCAATTAAAAGGTTTTCTATTAGCAAGATTTCCCATACCTTGTAAACCAATCTCATCTCCGTAAAATATTGAAAAAATTCCTGGCATCAAATTAAGTGCAAAACAATAAGCCTCATATATATCTCGCCCTTTTTGATATTCATCTTTTGATAACACAAAATCCTTTTGCCAATCTAAATCATTATTAATTAAATTCCATACCCATTCACTATCTTTAGAAAAACAATTACTAGAAAGAATATTTAATAATCTTGAAATATCATGTGTTGAAGTAAAATTCATTAAAGCATTTCTTGTATCTATTGGATACTCATTCTTTATTTCTTTAATTGTTTTTGCAAGTTTTTCAATATCATTATATTTAAAATATCTAATTAAAGCATCAACAAGTAAATAATTCATTACCGAATCCATTCCTTTTCCAGACTCTATATAACCTCTTCCCATACGCATTGGATTCTTCCAAACTTCTCCTAAAATGAATCCATCTTCTTTATTTCGTTTAACTGCTTTTCTAATTAACTCAATAAATTCATCACTTAACTCATCTGCAACATCTAATCTTAATCCATCAATTCCAAGACTAAACCATTTATCAATAACTCCACCTTCACCAGTTATAAACTTTTTCCATTCTATAGAATTACCATCACAAACAGGTAAATTTCTCATTCCCCACCAATATTCAAAATCCATTTTACCATTTTCTAAATGCTTCCTATAAAAATTTGAATATTTTGAATTAACACTCTGAAAAGCACCCAAATTTTCAAACGTTCCGAATTCATTAAAATAAACACTATCATTTCCAGTATGATTAAATACCGCATCTAAAATAATTTTCATACCTTTTTTATGAGCTGCTTCACACAAACTTTTTAAATCAGCATTACACCCCACATAAGGATCAACATTTAAATAATCAGCCGTATCATAACGATGGTTAGATTGACTACGTACTATAGGACTTAAATATATAATACTAGCTCCAAGAGAATATATATAATCCAGTGAATTCTCAATTCCTTTTAAATCCCCACCATAAAAATCATTATTCCATATACCATTTTCATCAGGACCAATTATCATTTTTTCTAAAAAAGATTTATGAATAATTCTATTAGGCATTTCTTCCATTTTCTTAGTACTACATCTTCTATATCTATCAACAAATATATGATACATCGTTTTACCCTTTGCCCATTTTGGTACCGAAAAATTTACACTTAATTTTCCCATATCATCTATAGATAAATTATCAATATCTCTAACTTTATTATTAATTATAACTTTCATATTACCATAAATCTTACAATTAAAATAGTAATAATATAATGCCTTCGTTTCTAACAGAACTTCTCCAGTAAAAATAGCATTTACATCATTATTTTCCTTATGTCTTAAAGGAAATGTATATAAATTATTTTCACTTTTCACTATAAAATTAACATCATCATACCAACCATAATCTAATGGTACTTCTAAAGTTATAAAGTATTTTACAAAATCTTCAAAATTTTCAATTTCTTCTATACTATGTTTTGTCGCGTAATCAGTATAAATCATATAATAACATCCTTCTTATATAATTAACCCTAATCTATTCTTAAATTAAGTATACTAAAAATTAAAAAGATTTCAAAGAAAAAACACTTATCTTGTAAGTATTTTTTTATATTACTATTTAATACAAATTCATATCTAGATAAAAATCTAAGATTAAGTATCTCCTTTTGTAATAATAATTATTTATTATATAAAGCATTTGCTATATCAACAAATACACAAACATCCAAATTCTCAGCTCTTACACTTAAATCATATCCATAATTCTTTAATATTTCTAATATTACATCTAAATTATAATTCTTCAAGTTATTTTTTATATTTTTTCTTTTAAATTGAAAACTATCTCTAACAACCTTTTCAAAAAATTTAAAATCTTTAAGTTCTAATCTTTCTTTTTTAGGAGAAAAAGAAACTATCAAACTATCTACATTTGGTTCTGGAACAAATTGTTTTCTAGATACAAGAAATTCTTTTTTAACATCATAAAAATAATTTAATAATACAGTTATAGAACCATATTCTTTACTTCCTGATGTTGTTGAAAATCTTTCTCCAACTTCTTTTTGAACCATCATAACAATTTTTTCAAATTTCAAATTACTATTAATTAATTTTAAAATAATTGGTGTTGTTATATAGTAAGGAACATTACTCACAAAAAATATTTTTTTATAATCATATTTCTCTACATCAGAACAAATATCAGCATCTAAAAAATCTTCAAATAATATATCAACATTATCTAGATTTTCTAATCTCTTAGAAAGTTCTAACTCCAATTCTTTATCTATTTCATAAGCTAAAACATTTTTTGCAACAAGAGCAAGTTCTCTAGTCATAATAGCTCCACCTGGTCCTACTTCAATAACTAAAGAATCATTTGTTACTCCACTAACATTTACAATTCGTTTAACTATATTTTTATCTTTTAAAAAATTTTGTCCAAACTTTTTTTTAAATTTAACATCATATTTTTCCATATTATCACCAATGCTCCTATTATAAATCATCTTAAAAAAAAAGAAAAGTAAATTAAATTATTTCTACTTTCTTTGACATCATTTTAGCAATTCTAATTAAATCATATACAATAACTATCAATGTTGGTATTAAAATACATAAAAAGAAGTTACTAGGTTTTGATAAAAAACTATGAATATAACCTATTTTAGGAATTTTTAATACCACTTTACCATAGATAGCATCATTAGAAACAGTAGTAGGATCACTAATAGAATTATTATCTCCTTTTGTTGTATAAAAAATATCATTTCCTGTTCCAAATCCCTTATCAATAATTCTATGAGTTATTTTTAATCCTTTATAATTAATATCTGATGACAAAAAAGTAATTATATCACCTATACTATAATCTTCATCATTTCTTTTAACAACTACAGCATCATTTATTTTTATAGTTGGAACCATACTAGGAGAAACAATAATATAGGCATTAAATAATGGATTTTTAGTTTTTCCATTTTTAGCATTTACAAATATATCTACACAATAAACTAAAAATAATATACCCAAAATTATAAAAAAACCAATAACTGCTATAAAAAAAGCACGAGCAACAAAATGAATCAAATATTTTGTATCATGTAATAAATTCTTTTCTTCTTTAAGATTTTCTTCATTTTCTAAAGAAAGAATTTCAACATCCATTTTATCACTCCTTAACTATAACTATATATAATATTATAATACTCATAAAAGTAAAAAACTATAATTATTATTAAAAAAATAGAAACTTTACATTGTTTCTATTTTGCCTTACCTACTACATCTATTTCTACACTATAATTACCATTTTGCATTAGACTATTTTCTGATAACCACATTCTCAATCTATAATTTTCAACACTACTTTTATTTTTTTTAACCTTTGTTAAAACCATATTCCCTTTTGGTGTTCCAATGGCACTTTCTTTATTAGTAGCTTTAAAATTACTAGGAGCTAATATTTTTGTATATGTTCCACTTTCTTCTTTTTCTAAATAAATTCTAATATCTTCATCAGATATTGTTGAATCTTTAATAATCTTTTTTGCACTTATTTCATATTCAACATTTTTAGCTTTATCTAAATCAACTTTAATTGAAAAATCAAAATACTGACCATCTAAATCAGATACAGCCCCTAAAGCATCAGTAGTTGGTAAAGCATTTATAATACTTAATCCTTTTACATTACTTGAATAATTTAATGTAACATTCCCTCCATGCTTTTTTTCTTCTACAACTTTTTTATCTTTTTTAGAAAAAATAAAAAATCCCATTGCAACAATAATTATTATTATTAAACTAAAACCACCAAAAACATACCAAAAAGACTTTGATAATTCATTATCCCCTTTTATTTCTTTATTCATACATCCTCCTAAATAGCTCTAACATTAATACTAAAACTAAATTGCTCGTTTTCTTTAGAAATAGCATACGAGTCAGACACCCATATTCTAAGCTTAAATTTTAATTTAGAATTAGCATTAATTTTTCCCCTATATAATAATTTCCCATTAGCTTTATCATTTAAAATTACTAAATTAGAAAATACTGGAATCAAATTTTTTTCAAAACCGTCCAAAGGAATATTATTATGATCTGTTAAATACATCTTAATAAATTTTTCCGATATTTCTTTTTCTTTAACTTTATTTTTTACTAAATATATTTCATATTCATTTTCGATTTCAGAATTATTTTCAATAGAAAATTCATTATAGCCTTGAACACCATCAGCAACTCCATATCCATCATAACTTTTACCTATTTTATCTGAAACAGGCAAAGTGTTATTTAAATATAAAGCTCCATCATTCAAAAATTCAATTTTTAATTCATTTTCATTATGTGATTCTTCTTTTCGAAAACTACCTAAAAGAAAAAAAAATGAAAAAGAAAACAAGATTATTATTATAATTATAGCTAAATACAACTGTTTTTTATTAGCTTTTATCATATATCCTCCAACCCACTATTCTTACTATAAGATATCATAAAATTTATTTTAAGTCAAACATATCAAATGCATTCTCAGTAGTAATACTAGCAACATCATCTAGTGAAATATTTAAAATTTCAGAAATTCTCTCAGCTATGAAAGGAATATACTTTGAACTATTAATTTTTCCTCTAAAAGGAACAGGAGCAAGATAAGGACTATCAGTTTCTAAAAGAATATTATTTATCCCAATTTCTTCAACTACTTTATATAAATTACTATTTTTAAAAGTTACAACTCCACCAATTCCAATTTTATATCCCATTTCAATATAAATTCTTGCTGTTTCAATACTACCACTAAAACAGTGAATATCTCCACTAACCTCAGGAAATTCCCTCAAGATATTAATTGTATCTTCAGTTGCATCACGACTGTGAATTACAACTGGTAACTGATATTTAGAAGCTAAACTCATTTGTTTTCTAAATAAATTTTTCTGTAGATCAATATCTTCCTTTCCATAATGATAATCTAAACCGATTTCCCCTATACCAACAATTTTCAAATCATTAGAAGAAATTAAATTTTCTAACTTTTCTAAATCAGAATCAGTAGTAATAGTAGCTTCACTAGGATGATATCCAAGTGTCAAATAAATATCACTATAATTTTTACTAAGTTCAATAGACTCATCAATTGATGCTCTATCACATCCTGAAATAATTATTTTAGAAATACCTTTCTCCTTATTTTCTTTTAGTATAAAATCAATATCTTCATAATCTTCTTTTGACAAATGACAATGTGTATCAATAAACATTTATTTCCCTTCTTTCACAATTCAATTATATAACAAAATTACAATACCTATAAAAATTATTTAAAAAAAGCATCGTAAAACAATAAATTACAAAAACCTCTGACAAAATCAGAGGTATCAACAATCTATAAAGTATAATTTTTTCTATTTGTTAATTTCAATTCTCATAAATAAAGCAGATGGTTTTCCAAGTTCATATTTTGAATCATCTACAAAACTAAATGTCTTATCAGAATTATTAATTTGTTCTAATATTTTACTACTAGTCTCAGGCATAAAAGGTTCTAAGAAAACAGCACAAACTCTAATAGATTCGACTAAATTATAAATAACTGTCTCTAATCTATCATGCAGAGCATCATCTTTAGCTAACACCCAAGGAGTAGTTTCATCAATATATTTATTACTTGCACGAAGTAAATTAAATATTTCTCCTATTGCATCAGCAACTTGTAATTTATCCATTTTATTAGTAACTTTCGCTTTTAAAGAATTAATACTATTTAAAAATTCTTCATCTAATAACTCATTAACCTTTTTATTTGAAACTTTACCATCAAAATACTTATTCCCCATAGAAATAGTTCTTTGCACTAAATTGCCAAGAATGTTAGCAAGATCTCCATTAATTCTTTCAATTAATAAATCTCTTGTAAATACACCATCACTTGCAAAAGGAATTTCATGTAAAAAATAATATCTAACTGCATCAACACCAAATTCCTTAACTAAATCATCAGCATAAACTACATTACCTTTTGACTTACTCATTTTACCATCACTCATAATTACCCAAGGATGTCCAAAAACTTGTTTTGGTAAAGGTAAATCTAAACTCATTAAGAAACATGGCCAGTAAATTGTATGAAATCTAATAATATCTTTACCAACTAAATGTAAATCAGCTGGCCACTTATATTTAAATTCATCACTTTCTTTTAAAACATCATAACCAATATTAGTTATATAATTTGTAAGAGCATCAAGCCAAACATATACAACATGTTTAGAATCAAAATCAACTGGTATTCCCCATTTAAAAGAAGTACGAGAAACACATAAATCTTGTAAACCAGGTTTAATGAAATTATTAAGCATCTCATTCTTTCTAGCAACTGGTTGAATAAACTCTGGATGAGATTCAATATATTTTTCTAATTGATTTTGATATTTACTAAGTTTAAAGAAATAAGCTTCTTCACATTTCTCTAAAACATCCCTACCACAATCAGGACACTTTCCATCCACAAGTTGTGATTCAGTCCAGAAAGACTCACAAGGGGTACAATACATTCCCTTATACTCAGACTTGTAAATATCTCCCTTATCATACATATATTTAAAAATATGTTGTACTACCTTTTCATGAGCTTCATCTGTTGTCCTAACAAACTTATCATAACTAGTATTAAGAATATCCCAAATATCTTTAATTTCACTAGCTCTATCATCTACAAATTTTTTAGGTGATACTCCTGCTTCATTAGCTTTAATTTCAATTTTTTCTCCATGTTCATCAGTACCAGTTTGAAAATATACATCATATCCTTGTAATCTTTTAAATCTTGCAATCGCATCAGCTAAAACTATTTCATAAGAATTTCCAATATGAGGTTTTCCTGAAGTATAAGCTATTGCAGTTGAAATATAATATTTTTCTTTCATTTTATCATCTTCCTTTCAAAAAAAAATTATTATAAACATAAGGACGACTTAAATCGCGGTACCACCTTACTTTATAATAATTATTATACACTTAAATAGATAACGCCTATTAGCGACTATACCTACATATCGATATAGTAGTTCAGAAGCCATACTTTAATACAAAATCTTTCCTCTTTTCCACCATCCGAGTTCTCTAATAAAGATTTACAAGTAAAAAAGCTCTTCATCAAAACTTTTTTTAATGTTCATAGTATAACATACAACTCTTTTTTTAGCAAGAGATTTAACTACTCACCTAAATTATCATTTAAAAGTCTCGAATTATTAAGTGTAAACAAATATCTCTCAGATTGTTCTTTAGTACCATTAATCAAAGTAGTATCTTTAACCAATATTTTAAAATCAATATTATCAAGTAATTGTTTCTGATAACTACCTTTAACATATTTTGAAACTCCTGAAACTATCTTACTTCTTATATCTTCATTAGTATCATTAATAAATATATTTTCCATTTTTTTCAAAACTTCATTTTCAAAAGATTCTTTAAGTTGATTTTTTATAAGTTTCTTTATTTCTTTATTTACACTAATAAAATCTTTCTTATTAATTTTAATAACTTCACTATCTTTTAAAATTTCTAAACTTTTTACTTTATTAGATAATTCATCAATACGAATCTCTTTTATCTTATCAAAACACTTTTCATTATTAGTTCTATAAGCATCTAAAATTATATCAAGTTGTTCTATATTTAAAATAATTTTATTCTTTTTAGCTAAATCCAAAAACTTACTTTTAATTAAATCCATAGAATCAAGTGGCGGTTTTCTTGTCAAAGACATAATATCTTCATCAACAAGGACATTAGTATTATTTTTAATATTTTCTAAAATTGCATTTTTATAACTTTCAATATGCTGTTCTTTTAATTTTTTTATTGTTTCATCTTCCATTTACTACACTCCTAGTATATTAAATTTAACAATTAGAAAAATATTAGTCAATACTCTTAAGACACTTTTCTAAAATTTTATCTAATAATTCTACTAAATAATATACAGGATGCTTTTCTAATTTAATAATATCCAAAATTATAATTAAATTACTTCCTCGACTAATAAATCTAAACATATTTGTAATATAAAAAGCTTCCATAAATATTTCTTCTGTATTTAAATTTTTAACAATTTCATCAGGAAAAACCATTTCAATAGAATTCTTTGTCTGTCTAACCTTTGTTAAACCTATTCTTTTAGCAAGTTTTTCAAACCACTCCTCATACATATAAATAATTAAATCCTCATTTAATTTACCAAATCTATCTTCAAGTTCTGCTTTTACACTATTAAAAGTTTCTAAATTATTAATTGTATTTATTTTTCTATGTATTTCTATTTTCAATTCATCTTGTGAAACATAATTATCATCTATATGAGTAGCAACACTTATAAGTGGTTTAGTATCCTCTTCATCAATTTCTTCTACATAGTCATCTTTTCTTCTTAAAACTTCATCATTTAACATTTTTAAATATAAATCAATTCCAACACTATCTATAAAACCAGCTTGTTCACTACCTAATATATCTCCTGCTCCTCTAATAGATAAATCACGAGTAGCTATTGAAAATCCACTACCAAGTTCTGTAAATTCTTTTATAACATTAAGTCTTTTAACTGCTGTTTCAGTTAAAGATTTAAAAGGCTGATACATCAAATATGCATAAGCAAATTTATCACTTCGACCAACTCTTCCTCTAATTTGATATAACTGACTAAGACCAAATTTATCAGCATCTATAACAATTAACGTATTAACATTCGGTATATCTATTCCCGTTTCAATAATTGTTGTACAAATTAAAATATCAAACTCATAATTTATAAATTTATAAATAGTATTTTCTAATTCATCTTTATTCATTTGTCCATGAGCTATTGCAATTCTAGCATCTGGAACTATATTTTGAATCTTCATTGAGAACTCAGTAATTGATTGTACCCGATTATATAAAATAAAAACTTGTCCATTACGAGATAATTCTTTATAAATAGCATCTTTTAAAATTTGTTTACTCTCTTCAACCACATAAGTTTGAACTGGATATCTATTAACAGGTGGCGTTTCTATTAGCGATAAGCTTCTTATACCCACTAAAGACATCTGTAAAGTTCTAGGTATTGGAGTAGCTGTTAATGTTAAAACATCAATATTTGATTTATATTGCTTTATCTTTTCTTTATGAGCAACTCCAAATCTTTGTTCTTCATCTATTATTAATAATCCTAAATTTTTTAAAACAACATCATTACTTAGTAGTCTATGAGTACCAAAAACTAAATCAATAACACCCGTTTTTAAACCATCTAAAGTTTCTCTAACTTCTTTTGGCGTAGAAAATCTATTTAATAAAGCAATTGAAACAGGAAAATTTTTAAATCTTTCTTTAGCATTGACATAATGCTGATTTGAAAGAATTGTTGTTGGACAAAGAAATAAAACTTGTTTAGAATCAAGAATAGCTTTAAAAGCCGCTACAAAAGCAACTTCTGTTTTACCAAAACCAACATCTCCACACAATAATCTATCCATAGGAGTAGACGATTCCATGTTTTCTTTAATTTGAGAAATTGCATTTATTTGATCTTTTGTTAATTGATACGGAAAATCATTTTCAAAATCATGCATCATTTCACAATCTTTTGAAAAAGCAAATCCTTTCTTTAATTCTCTCTCAGAATATAATTTAAGCAACTCCTGAGCCATATCCACAACCTTAGATTTAACTCTTGCCTTAGTCTTTTGCCATTCAACTCCACCCAATTTATTAACTTTAGGAGAAATTCCTTCTCTACCAGAATATTTACTTAACAAATCAATTTTTTCAACAGGAATATACATCTTATCTGTTCCTTGATATAACACTTCTAAATAATCTTTACTTATTCCAGATAAACTTAAAGTCTTTATACCATTATAAACACCTATTCCATGTATATTATGAACAACATAATCTCCAATCTCTAATTTATTAATATCTCTAATAGCAGTAGAATATTTAAATTTAGTATTATATTTTTTCTTTTGTTCACTTTTATTAAACAATTCATTAGCAGTTAAAAAAACATAATCTAAAAAAACAAATCCTTGACTATATTCACCTTCAATAAGATTAACTTTTCCTTTGTAAATATTTTCAAAAGAAGTTTCAAAAGCATTCATATTAAGATGCTTTAAAATACTTTTTATTTGAAACTTTTTTAAACATATTAAAACAGTTTTTCCACTATTTATTGAATTATTTATATATTTATTAATACTTTCTGCATTTTCTGAAAAATTATTTATCGTTTTAACCATAAAGTTATGAGACGAAGTAATATATTTTTCATTTATTATATTAGAAAGTGAAGAATAATATATTGGATAATCCACATTTAATTCATTAAAAGAATTCATATAATTATATTTAAAATCTATATCTTTTTCATTTTTATAAGTTATAGTTTCTTCCATAATATTAATAAAACTATTTTTTAACTGTTCATAATCTTTGAACAAGGTAAAACATTCACCTAAATAAGAACTTATATTTGTTACTGAACTATAAACTTGTAAATACTTTTGTTTACCAAAATGTTCATCTATTACTTCTTTATCAGTCAAAAACTCAAAATAAGGTTTAATAATTATTTTTTCGCTAGATTTTATAGATTTTTGCGTTTGACTATCAAAATATCTAATTGATTCTATTAAATCATCAAAGAATTCTATACGAATTGGATTATTTTCATCTATTGGAAAAACATCAACAACATAACCCCTTGCTCCTACTTCTCCTGTTTTATTAACTATAGTATCCTGATTATATCCTAAAGAAACTAACTTTTCTACTAATTTATTTGGAGCAATAACATCACCAACAGATAGTTTTAAAATACTTTTTTCATAGTCTTCTTTTTCAGGTAAATAACGTAAATACCCCATTAAATTAGTAATAATTATACATTTTTTACCACTAATAATAGTATTTAAAGATTCTAAACGGTTAATTTTTAAATCAGGTGATATAGCAATAGCTTCACTAGTTAAAAAATCATCCATTGGAAATAATAAAACATTATTATTATAATTAGATAAAGAATTATAAAGCTTATTTGCCTCAAATAAACTATTTACCACTATCAAAATATTTTTATCAAAAGAATTATATAAATAATTTGAAAATACACAAAAAAACTCATCGGTAAGATTATATATACCCATGCCTTTTTCTATTTTAACATTAATTAAATTATCAAAAAAATTCATATTAATCACCTGTTCTTACGATTATATTTATTCATTAAATCAGAAAAAGGTAATACAAAAAAATCATCCAAAACATTAAGCAATTCTATAAATAAATCTTCAAGCACTTTTTTATCATTATTTGAAAATTTACCTAAAACATAATCTCTACAATCAATGCTTTTATTATTAGATATACCGATTTTTAATCTTTTATAATTATTAGTTCCTAAATTTCTCTCTATATCTTTTAAACCATTATGTCCACCACTAGATCCTTTTGATCTTAATTTAAAATTACCAACAGATAAATCTAAATCATCAGAAATAATCAAAACATCTTCTATATCTATATCAAAATAATCAATAAACTTTCTAACTACTCCTCCACTAAGATTCATAAAAGATTGTGGTTTTAAAAAAATAACTTTTTCGTTTTTATATAAAGTTTGAATAAATAATCCATTAAATTTATTATTCCATTTATCATTAATACTATTATTTTTTAAACACATATCTATTAAATTAAAACCAACATTATGTCTAGTATTTTCATATTCACGACCAGGATTACCTAATCCAACTACTAATTTCATTTCAATCCCTTCCTATCATGATATTCTTTATAAACAACTGATTTTGCAACATTACGTTCCTTAGCTACAATTTTTATTGCATCTTTTTCATTTATACCATCATCTAAATATATTTTAACATGTTCTAAAATATCTAAATTACTATAATCAACTTTTTCTTTATTACCCGAAACAACTATAACGAATTCACCTTTCATTTTCAAAACCAAAGGTATGACATTACTAATTTTATCTCTAACAATTTCTTCATAAATTTTAGAAAGCTCTCGAGCGATAGCAATTTCTCTATCTCCAAAAACCTCAAGCATATTATTTAAAGTATTTAAAATTCTATGTACAGACTCGTAAAAAATCATTGTAAATTTATAATCTTTTAATGATTTTAATTCAGAAATTTGCTTACTATTTTTTGAACTTAAAAAACCATAAAAAAGAAAAGGAGATGGTTCCAATCCAGACATTGTAAGAGCAGGAACAAAAGCTGTAGCACCTGGTAAACTTATAACATTAAAACCTGCACTAATAACACCATTTGAAATAATATATCCTGGATCACTAATAATTGGAGTTCCCTGATCAGTAACAAGTCCTATATTTAAGCCTTTTCTAAGCATTTCCACAACTTCATCAATAATTTTATTTTCATTAAATTCATGACAACTAATAAGCCTTTTACTAATATTATAATTTTTTAATAAAATGCCTGTATCTCTAGTATCTTCACACAAAATTACATCAACCATTTTTAATGTATTTAAAGCTCTAATAGTTATATCATCTAAATTACCAATAGGTGTTGGAATTAAATATAAACTTGCTCTATCATCATAACTTCTTTGTATCATTTTCTAACCTCTCTTTGAAGTAAACCATATTCCATAGTATATGTTCCATCTTCATTAAACATAATAAGTGGTTTTTCTATTATTAAACCTGCTTTTCCATTTTTTTGACCTTCAATTACAATCAAAGTAGAGATTTTATTTATAGATTCATATATAAATTTAATTCTCTTTGGTTCAATATTATTTTTCCTAAATTCAGTCAAAATATCCATTAATCTATCACTTCTATGAACTATTGTCAAACTACCATTATCTTTTAAAACTTTCTTAGCACACAAACAAACTTCTGCTAAATTAATTTTTATCTCATGACGAGCTACCATTTTTTCAAAACATTCATTTTTTTTATTATTACTTTCTATTTTAAAATAAGGAGGATTGCAAACAACAGCATCATAATAATTTAAGTGATTTTTAGAAAACACTTTTACATCTTCATTAAACATTTTTATTCTTTTTTCTAAATTATTATATTTAATAGATTTTAAAGCTAAATCATATAATTTCTTTTGTATTTCTATTCCATCAATAGTAGCTAAAGTACGTTTTGTTAGAATCAAAGAAACAATTCCATTACCAGAACAAAAATCAGCTACTTTTTTATCCCGTAATCGAATATTACAATAATTTGCTAAAATTATACTATCTAATGAAAAAGTAAAAAATTCATCATCCTGATAAATTTTTAAATTCTCATAACCTAATACATCATTAAGCCTCTTCATCATTATCTCCTAAAGAAAATGTTATAATTCCTTTTTCTTTTAAATCTACTGAATATTTTTTATTAAAAACATCAATATTCACAACTTTTCCTAACCCTTGAGAAGTTTTAATGACATTTCCTAGTTTTGGAAAATCTTTTTTTAACTCAGTATAAGTTTCATTTTCATAACCTAAACAACACAATAATCTACCACATATTCCATTTATTTTAGAAGGATTTAAAGCTAACATTTGATTTTTTGCCATATTTATTGAAACACTATTAAAATCTGTTAAGAAAGTATTACAACAAAGAAACAATCCACAAGGACCTATTCCACCTATTTTTTTAGCTTTATCTCTTACACCAATTTGTCTCAATTCAATTCTTGTTTTATACTTTTGAGCTAATTTTTTTACTAAATCCCTAAAATCAACTCTTGTATCAGATAAAAAAGAAAAAATAAGTTGTGAATTATCTAAGAAAAAATACGCATCTATAAAATTCATGTCAAGATTTAACTCTTTACTCAATTTTTTTGCATCATTTAAAGCTTTTTTAGAAAGTTTTAAGTTATTGTCTTTTTTTATAATATCCGCCTTTGTAACTTTTCTTAAAACTTTTAAAAGTGGTAACACCAAATTTTCTTCTTTTTCCAAATATTTTTCTTTTATAATTCTAACTAAAATTTCATTACCTTCTATTTCTAAAACTACTAAATCATCAATTTTTAAATCTACTATATCTGTAGATAAATAATAAATACTTTTTGAATTATCATCTATTGCTACAACAACATCAATCATCACAACTTCCCCCTACTAACTTAGAAAAGAAAGAATCCAACCATAATTTAAAATTAACATTAAATTCAAGTTTAGGTATTTCCTCTTCTATAATAGAAATATATTTTATAATATCTTTATCATCACATTTTTTTAAAAGTACGTTTAAATCTTCTTCTGCTTTTTCTAAAGATTTCTCAAATTTACAATTTAAATAATTTATAAATATATGCTCAATTTTTTGTAATTTCTCTTTAAAAATAGTTTTATCAACAATTTCTTTATTCATTAAATAATTATATTGCAAAAAAAAGTTATTAGGATTTATAAAACATTCAATTAAATCCATAATTTCATCTTCTTTTTCTATATTATAGATATCTTCTTTTAAATTTAATATTTGACATCTTGATAAAATTGTATCCAATACATGATATCTGTTATCTGTAATTAAAAGTGCTATAATATCTTCTTCTGGTTCTTCTAAAAACTTCAACATAGTGTTAGCAGATGAAGAATTTAATCTTTCAGCTTTATTTATAATATAAATTCTTTTTTTTCCTAATAATGATTTATTATTATACTCTTTTTGTAACTCCAATAACTGAGTCTTTTTTATCCAATTTCCATCTGGTTCAATAATTTTAATATCTGGATAATTATTATTATCTATTAATTTGACAATATTATTATTCTTATCTATTTTTTGATATAAACAATCACATAATATCATTTTAATAAAATCATAAATATAAATCATATCTTTATCATTATCAATTTCTATTAAATAAGCATGAGAAACTCGTTTATACTCAATTATTTTATCAATGTAATCTATAAATTTTTTTTTAACAATTGATAATTCCTGCATTTTTACCTCACAAAAATAAATATTTAAATAACACTAAACCAAATAATCCACTTGAACCTAAACTTGTAACTGTAAAAACAGTAAATAAATTAAAAGGTAAAAGTAAATTAAAATTAACTGCTATAAGATTATAACCGTATAAAACAAATGATGAAATAACTATTTTTTTTAATAAATAATATATAAATTTCATAAATTCTCCTTTGTAAAAGATTATGAAATAAAAATATTATTATTCTATTTCTTTTCGATCATTCAAAGCTCTTTCTAAAGTTAAACTATCAACATATTCCATATCAGCACCAATTGGAACTCCACTCGCAAGACGAGTAATTTTAATATTTATACCATCTAATATTTTCTTAACATATAAAGCTGTTGTCTCGCCCTCAATACTAGGTTTAAAAGCAAAAATTATCTCTTCATATTTTTCTTTTTGAATACGATCAAGTAATTTATCGATACCAATATCTTCTGGATTTACACCATCAAGAGGAGAAATTAAACCTTCTAAAACATGGTATTTTCCATTAAACATGCCTAACTTCTCAAATAAAAAAACACTTTTAGTATCTTCTACAACACATAATACCTTTGAATTACGAGTAGAATCAGAGCAAATATAACAAAAATCATTTTCAGTCAATGTATTACAAGTTTGACACTTATGTACCTTATCTTTAACATCAACTAAACTACTAGAAAATAATTCAATTTGCTCATCTTCTAATTCTAAAATAGAAAAAGCTAATCTCTCAGCTGTCTTTTCACCTATACCTGGTAAATATTTAAAAGACTCTATTAAACTTTTAATACTCTCAGGATACATAAAATCTAAAATAAACCTGGAATATTACCAAATTTTCCCATCTTTTTTTCTGTCATGTCATCTATTTTTTTATTTGCATCATTTATAGCTACAACTATCATATCTTCTAAAACTTCAATATCATCTTTATCTAAAGAATCTTCAGCATTTATTTCTACTTTTACAACTTCTTTAGTTCCTTTTAATGTAACTTTTACTAAAGAACTTTCCCCAATAAAATCTGTATTATCTATTTCATCTTTTACTTTCATCATATCTTTTTGTAAAGCTTGAGCTTGCTTTAACATTGCTTGCATATTCATTTTTCATCTCTCCTTTAATCTATTTCTACAATATCACCAAATAGTTCAACTGCAGCACTACTAACTATTATATCATTATTTGCCAATTCTTCAAATATAAGTTCAGGCTCAGGTAAAACATCATATTTAATATTATTTTTCAAATTAGTAATATAATCATTTTTTACCTTGTCCCACTCCTCATCACTAATTATAGCTATATTCTTATTACTATTAGTTATTTTATTATAAACCTCTGTTATCATCTCTATATTTAATAAATTTTGCTTAACATTTGAATCAAATTCAAAACTAATTATAATATTTTCAGGACTAACAGTTCTAAGTTTAGCATCAAGTAATGAACAAACAAGATAGCCTATTTCTTGATCAAAAGTATATTCTCTCAATTTTTCAAAATTAGCTAATTCAAGTTTCAATAATCCCTTATTTGCAAGAGCCATAGTATTATTAACACGAATTTTCATAATTTCATCAATATTTAAAATTTTAGGTATAGTATTTCCACTTTTTTCCTCTTCAATAAAATATTTATCTGAATTATCATTATTTTCAAAATTCATATCAGTTGTTATATTATTTTCAACTTCTTTTTCTTTTATTTTTAAACTTTCGTCACTAATATCATTCTTTTTTGAAACATTATCACTAATATTATTATCTTCAACAATTTCGTTTTTTAAGCTTTTTTTATTAAAAATATTAGTATTAATAAATTTTAATAATAACAATTCTATATATATTTTTGTATTTCCACTTTTTTTAATATCGAACATTTTTTCGTTAATAATATTTGCTAATTCTTGCAAATGATCTAAAGAAAAATCTATATTTTTATTAGAAATATAATAATCCACAAGTAAATTTCGACTATAATTTAACAATTGCACCATTATTTGAATCAAATTCTTACCATTACTATTAAAATCATTTATATTTTTTAAAACATTTTGGATATTTCCACTCAAAATATCTTTTATCAACAAACAAATATCACTATCAGATACAATTCCATTAACTTCTGTAAAATCATCTATAGTAATTCTATCTTTTGTATAAGATGTTAATTTATCTAAAGAACCAAGTGCATCTCTTAATCCACCATCTGCTAACATAGCAATATTATTTAAAACATCATCTTCAATTAAAATATTTTCTTCATTACAAACATATTTTAATCGATTTTTAATAACATTATCCGAAATGCGTTTAAAAGAAAAACACTGACACCTAGAAATAATTGTTTCGGGAACTTTTTGAGGGTCAGTAGTTGCTAAAATAAAAATTGCATGTTCAGGTGGTTCTTCTAAAGTTTTTAATAAAGCATTAAAAGCCCCTATAGAAAGCATATGAACCTCATCTATAATATAAACTTTATATTTTAATTCACTAGGAACTAATGTAATTTTATTTTTTAAATCACGTATTTCATCTACTCCATTATTAGAAGCAGCATCTATCTCTATAATATCTACACAATTTTTTGAAAAAGATGCCTTACAACTATCACACTTATGACAAGCGATACCATCAATAGGAGAACTACAATTAATATTACGTGCAAAAATTTTAGAAATAGTTGTTTTTCCTGTACCTCGTGGTCCAAAAAACATATATGCATGAGAAAAATTATGATTTATAATTGAATTTTTTAATGTTTTAATAATCGAATCTTGACCTACAACAGAATTAAAATCTATAGGTCTATATTTTCTATATAATGCTTGATACATAAAATACCTCCCAATTTAAACTATTATAACATAATAAAAGCAAAGATTTTTATTTATTTCTTTGCTTTTGAAAAAAACTACTCAAAAGTTGTTTTGATTTATCTACATTAAAATTAGATATAAAGTTTACAGAAGGATTAACTTTATCACCTTCAAAAATTTTTTTAAGAATGATTATATTACTATCATCAGAATTATTTAAAGCAGAATAAACATTTTTAATTCTAGATTGTTTAATAGCACTAGCACACATAGGACAAGGATCAAGAGTAACATATATATCACAATCATCAAGACGCCAATTATTTAATACTTTAGAAGCGTTACTAATTGCTATTAATTCAGCATGTTCTAAAACACTATTATTCTTCTCTTTTTGATTAAAACCATATGAAATAACTTTCTTATCTTTAACAATAACAGCTCCTACTGGAACTTCATCATTTTTATAAGCTAATTCAGCATAAGAAAAAGCCAAATCCATAAAATCATTATTCATACTTTCCTCCAAATAAAAAGTGCACATGAAAGGAGGATCTTAAGGCTGCTATTTTCCAATCCTGACCTGTTTCAATCACTTTCATTGCACAAAACTATTTTATAAAAAAGTATAGAAAAAGTAAAGAAAAACTTAAATTTAAATAACAAAAACGTTAATAAATGATAAAGAATCAACTATTTTTGTGGATAAAATGTTTCACGTGAAACATTAATTTCTAATAATATAAAAAAAATTATTTCCCGGGAAATAATTTTAGTGATTAACTGTTTATAAATTAATATAAAAAATAATTAATAATTTAGATATTTTTAATCCATAAAACTTTTTATTATAAAAAAAAAGGTTACAATGTGATGCTTTCAAAATCAATGCAAAAATAAATAATTAGTTGTACAAATTATAAAAAAGTGGATAAAAATATTTCCTGGGAAATATTTTATGAACAAATAACAAATTCTGTGGAAAAAATGTTTCACGTGAAACATACAAAAAAATATATAAAATATAGAAAAAAATATAAAAGATAATAAATAAAACTTTATAAACAATTATTAATACAAAACCACATTTAATTTTTATCAATTATAGAAAAATTATTTCCCAGAAATAAAATTAATTTTTTAATCATGTTTTCTTTTATTTATTAACAACAATTTGTAAAAAATAAATAATACTAAAATAATACTTAAAAAAAGTGGAATTTTATTTAATAAAAAATAATTTTGCTATTTTTTAACAATTTTTGTGGATAAAATATGTTCCACGTGAAACATAAGTGAATTCAATATACTAAAATTAATAACAAACCACGTCTAAAGGCGTGGTCTTCTCTAAGCCTATAAGGCTTTTTT
>CAJUTW010000010.1:0-24319 GCA_910589335.1 uncultured Bacilli bacterium
CCATTAGGATATGTTCCTTTTGCCTCCCCATAATAAGTACCATAGCATGTTTTTGTTTTTGCTTTTTCTTCTTGCTTATTTGTTTCTTCTTTTTTTGATTCGTCTTTTTTATTATTATAAGTTTCTTTTATATCTCTATTTTTTACACTTTTTAAATTTTTGTCATAATAAATGTATCCTGCTAATGATAAAGTAGTAATTATAAAGAAAATCAAGAAAAATTCTTTCTTTTTTCTTTTCCTTTTTATTCTCCTTTCTTTATTTTATTATATCATACAATTTGCAAACTTAATTAATGTTAGGTTTAATTTTTCTTTTTTTACAAAATAAAAAAGCTACATTAAGCAGCTGTTTCTTCTTGTGTAAATCCATATTTTTTGTTAAATTTGTCAACACGTCCTGCACGTGATGCTCTACTTTGTTTTCCAGTATAGAATGGATGACATTTAGAACAAACTTCAACATTTATTTCTGATTTTGTAGATTTGCAAGTGAAAGTTTCTCCACAAGCACAAGTTACTTTACAATCATTTATTTCTGGATGTATATTTTTTTTCATACTAATTCTCCTTCCGCCATGACAAAATATTTGTCATAGTAATTAAATTGCGTAACTAATATATCAGATATTTTATTATTTTTCAAGTATTTTTCTAATTATTTTCTCAGATATTTGTTGATATCCTAATCTATTCGGATAATTAATGTTAGGATTTGGGAAATATTTTGTTCGATCAGATAATAAATAATATGTATCAATAAACTCTATTTCATTTGTTTGAGATAATGTTTCATTGAGTTTTCTTATACCTTTATTTAAATAATAGTCATTTTTATTAGAACAATAATATCCAATAGTTATTATATTTCTTTTATAATATTTCCTAATTTCTTTAATTAATTCGTTATAATCATTTGAAATTTCTCTTATTATTTCATTTAAAGTACTAGAATCAATCTTTTCTTTTAGGCTTAATTTATATAATAAATCATTATATCCAATATTTAATATTATTGTATTAGATTCCATTAATTTTTTTTTTAAGATGGGGTTGTTTTTTACTTGTTCTAAAAATGTTTTTATTGATAATTCTTTATTACTAAATTCATTATTAATTATTACTTTTTCAGTATCTTTATTTAAATAATCTTTGATATAGTCAGAATAACTTGTTTCTTTTATACCGTATGGATTTATTCCTAGAGCTAAATTATCTCCAATATTTGTTATAGTTACGACACTATTTTTTGTTTGTTGATAAATGAAGTACACTGAACAGCTTAAAAATATTAATATTATTAATTTAGTTATTTTATTCATAAATGCCTCCTAAAAAAAAGAAATATAACTATTAAATTATATTTCTTTGATATTTATTTTAGCACCTACATTAGTTAGTTTTTCAATAATTTGTTCATATCCTCTTAGTATATGTTCTGCATTTGTAATTGTTGTTGTTCCTTCTGCTTTTAACCCTGCTGCCACCATTGATGCTCCTGCACGTAGATCTGTTGCTACTACTTGAGAGCCTTTTAATGTTGATGGTCCTAATATTGTAGCTGTTTGATTCTTTATTTCAACATCTGCGCCTAATTCTTTTAAGTAAGGAACATGCATGAAACGATTTTCAAATATTGTTTCAGTTGTTTTACTTTTACCATTACATTGTGTTTGTAAAACAGTAAATGGTTGTTGTAAATCGGTTGGAAAGCCTGGATATACAGCGGTTTTAATATTTGTTGAGATATAATTTTTATTTTTTGATGTTATAACATAATCTGCCCCAACTTCTAAATCAACTCCCATTTCCTCAAGTTTAGATAACAATGCATCAATATGTTCAGGAATAACATTATCTATTTTAAGAGGATTTCCACATAATGCTCCTATAATTATATAAGTTCCTGCTTCTATTCTATCTGGTATCACTTCGTGAAAACATTTATGTAGATAATCTACTCCTTCTATTTTTATTGTTGATGTTCCTGCTCCAGTAATCTTAGCTCCCATATTATTTAAAAATGTTGCAACATTTACTATTTCTGGTTCTTTAGCAGCATTATCTATTACGGTAATACCTTTTGCTTTAACTGCTGCTAACATTATATTAATAGTTGCTCCTACAGAAGCTATATCTAAATAAATGTTAGCTCCATGTAATTCATCAGCTTCTACAATGTATTTATTTTTTTCATTTTTTACTATAGCTCCTAAAGCTTCAAATCCTTTTAAGTGTAAGTCTATTGGACGTGCTCCTATTGAGCAGCCACCTGGAAAGTACATAACAGCTTTTTTATATTTTCCAAGTAAAGCTCCCATAAAATAATATGATGCTCTTAGTTTTTTTGAAAATTCTTCTTTAATCTCAATATTTTTCATATTAGATGGATTAATTATTATACTTTCACTTGCTCTTTTAACATCAACATTTAAATAAGATAGAATATCACATAATGCTTCTGTATCTGTAATTTCAGGTATATTGCAAATTGTTGCTTCTTCATCTGATAATATCGCTGCAGGAATTAAAGCTACTGTTGCATTTTTAGCACCACTTATTCTTATAGTACCACTAAGGTCTTTTCCACCTTCTATTTCCATTATCTTCATTTATATACCTCCAAAATGGTTTTATTTAGTTTTGAATAAAGTTACAATCTCTTTTATTCTTGATTTAATAGCTTCCTCTCCACTACCAATTATTTTACGAGGATCATATACTTTGTCATCATTTTTTATTTTATTTCTTACTGTGTTACTCCATACTACTTGTAAATCTGTATTTATGTTTATTTTTGAAATTCCATTTTCAATAGCTTTTTCTATTTTTTCATTAGGTATTCCTGTACCACCATGTAATACTAAAGGGATTGGAAGATTATCATTAATTATTTTCATTGTTGCAAAATCTAGATTAGGTTCTCCTTTGTAAAAACCATGGACACTTCCTAATGCTGGAGCAATTGAATCAATTTTCGTTGAATTATATAAAGTTAAACAATCTTCTAATGTAGCGTTTGTCTCTTGAGATGTATGATTATCTTCTGTTCCTCCAATATGTCCTACTTCAGCTTCTACTGATACTCCTCTTTCATGAGCGTAATCAACAACTTCTTTTGTTATTTTTATATTTTCTTTTAGTTCATAGCGTGATGCATCTATCATTACTGATGTAAATCCTGCATCTATTGCTTTTTTACATACTTCAAATGATGATCCGTGATCTATATGAATACATACTGGAATAGTAATGTTTAAATCTTTTAACAAACCTTTTACCATGCCAGTTATTGTGTTAAATCCTCCCATATATTTTGCTGCACCTTCACTTACACCTAATATTACTGGAATATTTAAATTTTGGCATTCTTCTAAGATATATTTTGTCCATTCTAAATTATTAATATTAAAGTGTGGAACTGCATATTTTTCTTTTTTTGCATTTAGTAGCATCTCATTAAAGTTTACTAACATTCTTATCACCCAATTCAATCATAATTAATTAATAGTTCTTTGTCAATTGTATGAGTCTTTTTATACAATTATTTGTCGTAAATTAAGTAAATAATAAGTATTTAAAGGCGATTAAGAGCATTAAGAAAATTCCTAAATATACTGTTTTTTCTTGATATTTTTCAGTTAAAAATCTCCCTAATTTTAAACCATAATAAGTAAATAAAGAACTTATTATAGAAAATATTATTCCAGCAATTATAGTTGATTCTCTTGTAATACCAAAGGCTATTCCTACTGAGAAACTATCAAGACTTACGGAAAATGCGAAAAGAAGTATTGAAAATATATTTAAGATATCTTTTTTTTCTTCTTTATTTTTATTTAAATACATTTGAAGAGCTAATACTGAAAATATTGCAAAAGTTATATAATTGGTTTTTACAAAAAGAGCATTTGAAAAGATATTTCCTATCATACTTCCCAAAAATGGCATTATAAAATGAAATAAACCTACTATTAGCGATGTATTAATAATTTGTTTAGTACTAGGTAAAGTTGTACCGATAGACAAGGATAGAGAAAAAGTATCCATACTGAGACTTAAGCCCATAAAAAAATATATAAGAGTTTGTAACATTCAATCACCTTATATATTTTATTCTTAAAAGTATCTATCAAGTACTTCTTTTATTAAAGATTTATATTCTATATCATTTTCTTCATCAATCATACATAGTGGTGGAAATAAAACACACCAAAAGTTTTTTCCTTTTCCTTCTCCTAAAGTTATAACTAATGATTCATATTCTCCTGCTTCATAAATAACATTTTTATATTCTTTTTCTGGAAAATAATTTTTTCCATAGTTAATGTGGAAAGTTCTATCTTCTTTTCTTTCTTTTAAAGTTTTATCCACAATATTTTCGAATTTTGGTATGTTATTATTAATAAAAGTCCTTGTATCATTGATATTTTTTAAATTATTAGATTGTGTAATAGTTGTGGAAAGATTAGAAACGATAGCTTTTTTTAAATTTTGATCATCTATAGTATCACTATTTGCTATTATTCTAAATCTTATAGAGTCTTTAGGAATTATAATTTTATCTTCATTTTTATTTATAGATAGTATTGTAACTATTATGGCTAATACAATAATAAGTTTTTTCATAGAAAAACCTCGCTTTCATATAGATAGTGAGGTTTTTTTGAAATTTTTATACAATATTTTTTAAAATAAATAACATTCTATCTTTTCCAGATAAGTCTTTTTTAACGATGACTTTAATATTTTCTAATTCTTTATTGGCTAAGTTTGTAATATCTTGAGCTTGTGTACAGCCAATTTCAAAAGCAATTATACTTTTATCTTTTAAATAATACTTTACTTCTTTTATAATTCTCCTATAACAATCTAGTCCATCAACACCAGCATATAAAGCTAAATGTGGTTCATTGTTTTTTACTATATCTTCTATTTCTTCATTTGTTTTTATGTATGGAGGATTGCTAATAATAATATCATATTTTTTAGAAACATTATTAAAAAAATCACTTTCAATTATATTAGCTTTAGAATTTAATAAATCACAGTTTTTCTTAGTAATTTCTAATGCTTTTTTACTAATATCTACTAAATCCACAGATTTTGTGGAAACTTTTTTTTCTAAAGTTAGACCTATTACACCACTTCCACATCCTAAATCAAGAATATCCACAGGTTCTTTAAAATAATCATTTATATATTTTATAGTATTTTCTACTAATTCTTCTGTTTCAAAACGTGGAATTAATACATTTTCATTGATCAAAAATTTGTTTCCATAAAAATTTACAGAGCCAATTACATATTGTAGTGGTTTATTATTTGCTAAAGCTAGTACTTCTTTTTTATAGAGTTCACATTTTTCTTCACTTACTTTTTCTGATAAATTAACTAATAACTCTAATGGATTTTTATCTAATAATTCTGCTAAAAGAATTTTAGCATGAGTAGAATGGCAATGGCCTTTAGCAAATATTAAAAGTTCTTCAATACTCATTTTTCACCATTTTACTTAACTTTTACTTTTGGTTTCTTTTTTATTGCTTGATAAGCCTTTTCTTCTTCTTTTGTTCTTTTATTAGCTAATTCTAAATTTACTTTTGCTGTTAGCTTATCTTTTATAAAGATTTGAGGTGTAACTTTTTTACAAACTCGACATTCTACATTATGTTCACTATATAAAATATTTGATTTTTCATTTGATTCTTCTACTAAATTAATAGTATTACAAGCAAGACATATATATTGATTTAGTGTGCTTTTTCTTAATTTTAAATTTTTTGCAGGTATTATATATTTAAAATTACCAAAATATATCTTTTTAATAGGTGATTTACTTTGAGATGTTTCTAATTCTATTTCTCTAGAACATACTGGTGTTTTTATATTTTCGCTTTTTTCCTTTTTGTCATTTTTTTCTAGTTCTTGATTAGCTGTTACATTTTTACCATCATTTAATGAGGCAAATAATTGATTAATTCTTTCTTGTTCTTTTTTTGTTTTTATTGTATATGCTTTTTTGCGTTTTCTTTTATTCATTTCCTTCTAACTTCCTTTTCTGATCTTCTTGGATTAAAGCATTTATAACATCTTCTAAATCACCATCCATTACTCGATCTAAGTTTTTTGTTGTAAAACCGATGCGATGATCTGTTACTCTATTTTGTGGATAGTTATATGTTCTTATTTTTTCTGCTCTATCTCCTGTTCCTATTTTACTACGTCTTTCATTTCCTTCTTTTTCTGCTTTTTCTTGTTCTTGTAATTCATAAAGACGTGATTTTAATACTTTCATAGCTTGTTCTTTGTTTTGAATTTGACTTCTTTCATTTTGACATGTAACTACTGTATTTGTTGGTAAGTGAGTAATTCTTACAGCTGAGTCTGTTGTATTAACACCCTGTCCTCCACATCCACTTGATCTATAAATATCAATTCTTAAATCATTTGGATTTAGATCTATTTCAATGTCTTCATCTGCCTCAGGCATTACAAGAACTGTTGCTGTCGAAGTTTGGAGTCTACCATTAGATTCTGTTACAGGTACTCTTTGAACTCGATGAGAGCCACTTTCATATTTTAATAAAGAATAAGCTCCTGTTCCTTTTATTATAAATTCTATTTGACTAAAGCCTCCTGCTGTACCATCAATTGAGTTATATACTTGATAGGAAAAACCTTTCTTTTCAGCATATCTTGTATACATTCTAAATAAGTCTCCAGCAAAAATATTTGCTTCATCTCCTCCAGCTGCTCCTCTAATTTCAACAATGACATTCTTTCCATCATTAGGGTCTTTTGGAATTAATAATATTTCTAATTCTTTATCTAAATTTTCTTTTTCTAGTTCTAATTCATTTAACTCTTCTTTTGCCATTTCTCCTAAATCAGGATCTTTAACCATTTCTTTAGTGTTTTCAATATCTTCTAAAAGTTTTTTGTATTTTTTATAACAAGTTACTATATCTTCTAAATCTGCTAATTCTTTAGAATATTCTCTTGTTTTTTTTATATCACTTAATACTTCGGTTTTAGTTAATTCTTGTTCTAATTGTTGATATTTCTTTAATGTTGTTTCTAAACGTTCAATCATATTTACACCCTTTCTTGGTAATAATTTTTATTATAACATATTTTATGAAAAAAACTAGATTATTCCTCTAGTTCTAATTCATCTTCATCTATTACTACTAAATCTTTTAGTTCTTCATTAGTATCTTCATCATAATCTGTATCATCATTATCATCATAGTTATCTTCTTCGATTTCATCTTCTTCTGGTTTTTCTTCGATTTCATCATCATCTTCTTCGTCTTCATCATCATCTTCTCTAACTTTGATTAATTTATCTGATGTATGATTACTTCTTAAGTCCCATTTTCCATTATCTAATAAAATGAATCTTTTATCAGTTGCTAAAGCTGTATAAAAATCAGCAATTTTAGATTCAAATGTACTTTCTGGTAATTCAAGTAATTTTATAATTTTTTTGTATAAATCTGCTGTATTTATTGTTTTTTTACTATCTTCTAATATTAGTATTGCAATATCTTTATTAGATAATAATTCTAAATCTTCTTTTTTCATTTGTTTAAGACTCATAAAATAGCCCTCCTATATCAAAACATTATATGCTTGAAAATTTCTTTTGTGTGGTAATGGAAAATCACCAACAAAGTTATAACATATATATTATTTCTTGACAACACTTTTTTTACATTTTATTTGGAACAGTTATTCCTAGTATATCTAAAAGCATAGTATTAATATTATAAACTATATTTGTTAAAACTAACCAAGATTCTTGTAAATCTTTGTTTTCTTCAGTTAAAACTTTATTTTCTGCGTAAAATTTATTATATAGCGAAGTTAAATTATAAAGATATTCTGCTATTTCATTTAATGATTTGGTATCTAATGATTTATCTAAAATAGTTGGTAAATTGAGTATAGTTAAAGCTATATCCTCTTCAGTTTGACTATTAATAATTTTAAATTCTTCTTGTTTTATGGATTTTGCTTTATTTAATAGAGATTTCATTCTAATAGTTGAATATAGTAAGTATGGTCCTGTTTTGCCTTCTAAATCTGCAAACTTATCAATTTCGAAGATATAGTCTGTGCTTCTAAAAGGAAGAAAATCAGCATATTTTAACGCTGCAATAGCAACTTGCTCTGCTATAGTTTTTCTTTCATTTTTTTCCACTAATGCAGGATCAATTCTTTTTATTGTTTCATCAGTAACTAGATTAATAAGATTTTTTAATGTCATAACTCCACCATCTCTAGTTTTAAATGGTTTTCCATCTTTACCATTCATAGTTCCAAAACCAATAAATTCTAAATTAACAGAATCATCTACTAAATTTGCTTTTTTAGCAGCACGAAAAACTTGTTCAAAATGTAATTCTTGTCTTCCATCAACACAATACCAAATTTCATCAGGATTATAGTCTTTTTTTCTTTGAAGAATTGTTGCTAAATCGGTAGTTTCATAAGATATAGAACCGTTTGATTTAATGAATAACAAAGGTGGCATTGGGAAATTATCTTCTTCTGTTGCTAATTCTATTATTTTTGCTCCCTCACTATCTTTTAATACATTTTCACTTTCAAAGATCTCATTTAATTCTTCAAAATGTTCTACAGCATCACTTTCTCCTAGCCATAAATCGTATTCTACATTCAATCTATCATAAACTTCTCTTATATCTTTTTTAGAAATTTCTACGATTTTTTTCCATAATTCATAATAGCCTTTTTCTTTTTTTTGAAGTCGAGCTGTAATATCACGAGCCTCTTCTAAATATTTTTCATCTTCTTTTGATTTTGTTGATGCTAAAGGATAGATTTTTTCTAAGTCACTATTAGTGATTGGTAATTCTATTTCACTGTAATCTCCTGTATAATTTTCATCAAAAAAGGCTAAATTTGGATACTTCTTTTTTATTTCTAAGATTACTAATCCCATAGGACGTCCATAATCACCTAAATGAGCATCTCCTAATACTTCATAGCCCATTACTCGACCTAATCTTTTTAATGCTTCTCCTAGATTAGCACTTCTTAGATGACCAACATGAAGAGCTTTAGAAACATTTGCTCCTCCAAAATCGATTATTACCTTTTTTCGATTTTTCTTATCAATATTTGAAAAAATATCTTTGCTAATTTTATTTAAAAAATCTTTTTTGTATTCATCACTTAAAGTTATATTAATAAAACCTGGTCCTGCAATATTAATATTTGTAAAACGTTCATCTTTTTCTAGTTCTCTAACAATATCATTAGCAATGTCACGAGGATTTTTTTTATATATTTTAACTAATTGCATTGCATCATTTAATTGATACTCTCCTAAGTCTTTTCTGTTTGATGGAGAAAAAGCTAATTTTTCAACTTCATATCCTGCTTGTTTGACAATATTTTTTAAATCTTTTTCTAGTTCCTTTAAAATACTCATTTTATCACCTCTATTTTGTAAATAAATTTATTTCCTTCAATTATAAATTCTATTTCTATATCGTTATTTGATTTTTTAAGATATGTTGTTTTTATTTCTACTTCTAATTCTTTAGATAATTTTTTTATATATATTAATCCTTTAGTATTTTTACTTTTTATAAAAGTATATTTAATAATAATTTCATTTGTTTCTCTTATAAATTCATTTGTTAAATAATTAAATTTAACAAGTGTATTTGAATCTTCTTTATATTTTATAATATCATCTTGAATAATTGCTGTTGTGTTAATTGATAAGTTTTCTGAGTTACTTTTGATACTTGATAAAATATTAAATTTAGGCATATTACCACCTACCTCAAATTTCTAGATATGATTATAGCATATTATTATGTTTTTTTATACATATTTTTTTGAATATTCTCAATACTAATAAAGAAATGGAGGATATATGAAATTTTTAAAAATATCGTTTAAACTTTTAAGAATATTTTTGGTTATTTGTATTATTGGAATTATAGGGTGTTATATGTATGTAAAATTTTCTCCTAAATTGACTATAGATAGTGCTAATAATATCATGTTGTATGATCAGGATAACAATGTTTTTTTTAAAGGCAGTCACTCTAAAGAATGGGTTGAACTTAAAGATATAAGTGAAAATTTAATAAATGCTACCATATATACTGAAGATAAAAACTTCTATAAACACTTTGGTTTTGATTTTTTAAGAATTGGTAAAGCTTTAGTTACAAATATATCTAAAGGAAGAAATAGTCAAGGTGCTTCTACGATTACACAACAATATGCTAAGAATTTATTTTTAGATTTTGATAAAACATGGAAACGTAAATGGGATGAAATGTGGTATACCATGAGAATTGAAGCTAATTATAGTAAAAAACAAATTCTTGAAGGGTACTTAAATACTATTAATTATGGGCATGGTAAGTATGGAATAGAAGCTGCTAGTAAATTTTATTTTGGTAAATCTGCTAAAGATTTAACTATGGCAGAAGCAACACTACTTTGTGGTGTACCTAAATCTCCTAGTAATTATTCTCCAATTAATAATTTCGAAGCGTGTAAGGAAAGACAACTTTTAGTACTTCAACTATTAGTAAATAATGGAATTATTACTGAAGATGAAAAAAGTAATATTTTTAATGAAAAAGTTGAAATTCTTGGATTAGAAAATAAAGAAACTTTATCTAGTATTAATTATTATCAAGATGCGGTTATGGCAGAGTTAAAAAATATTGATAAAATTCCTAAAAATTATAGTGAAGTAAAGGGGTTAAAGATTTATACTAATTTTAATTATGATGTTCAAAAATCTTTAGAAAATAATATTAAGGAAACTTTCCCAGAAGATTCTCTTTTAGAAACAAGTAGTGTTGTTTTAAACCCTGAAACTGGAGGAGTTATGGCTCTTGTTGGAGGAAGAGATTATAATAAATCTACATATAATAGAGCTATTGCATCAGAACGACAAGTTGGCTCAACTATGAAGCCTTATCTTTATTATGCAGCTCTTGAAAATGGTTTTACTTCAAGTTCAGCTTTTATTAGTGAGAAAACAACATTTCCTATAGGAAATTTAGATCCTTATGCTCCTAAAAATTATAATGATAAATATGGAAATAAAGCTATTTCTATGGCTACCGCTATTGCATATAGTGACAATATTTATGCAGTAAAAACACATATGTTTTTGGGAAGTGATGCTTTGATAAATGTTGCTAAAAGAGTTGGAATAACAAAAACTTTAGAGAGCGTACCTTCTCTACCTCTTGGTACAAATGAAATCAATATAATGGAAATGGCTTCTGGATATGCTTCTTTTGCTAATTTAGGATATAAAGTTAAATCTCATTTAATAGAAAAAGTAGTTGATGGAAATGGTAATACTTTATATAAAGCAAATAATAACAAAGAATTAGTATTAAATCCTAGTTTAGTTTATATTCTTAATAATATGTTGACTGCTACTTATGATCCTTTATATATTGATTATAATTATCCTACAGCTATAAGTTTATCAGCAAAACTAAAACATACTTATGGATTAAAAAGTGGTACTACAAATACTGATAATTGGAATATTGGTTTTAATAAAAATGTTTTATGTGCTGTATGGGTTGGTTATGATAATAATAAAGAACTCTCATCTAGTGATTATAAACATGCACAAAATATATGGTTTAAAACTGTTGAAGATTATCAAAAAGATATTCCAAGTGAGGATGGGTGGTATGAAAAACCGAATAATGTTGTTAGTGTTTTAGTTGAACCAATTACTGGAAAACCGTCAAAAGATAGTGATAAAAACAAAAAATTAATGTATTTTTTAAAAGGAACTGAACCTAGTGATACAGATCCAACATTTGATGAAGTAAATCAAAGTGTAAATAATTAATATTTAACTACTAAAAATTCTTATAAAAAAAGATATTTTTAGTAGTTTTTCATATAAAAATATTATATTTTTGTGAGTATCTTTTTATAAGTTCTTGAGTGTCGTTATAACTTTTATTTATAAGAGTTTACGACATTTTAATTTTTGAAAGAGATTCACATATATTTTTATAATTTCTTATATTTTTGTTTTCAAAAGTAGTAAATTGGTAGTAAAATTTAGAAATTTTTATGTATTAATTTAAAATATTAAAAAAATGCTATGCAATATCGTAGTAACGAAATATAATCTTATAGGCGAGACTAGTGGCGTAGCCACTAAAGTCTTCGACATAATAAGGATAGTATTACCCTTATTATGTAGCATGAAGCATGTAGCAAACTAATTTTATAAATAGTATTTAAAGAGATTTAAAAGAATACTTATTGGTTTATCAAATTTTATTTTTATCAATACCTCTAACTTCAAAACTCTTGTATATTTTTTCCATATCTCTATATTTACCATTTCTTATTTCTTCTTCATATGATAACATTTCGATATTATCTGTATTAGATTTTAATTCTTTATCAATATTATATGGAATACTTATCAATTCATATGATATTTTTTCATCTATATTTTTTGAATTATAATTACCAGAAATAATCAAATAGTTTGCAACTGTCGTATTTTTTACATTACCATCTTTTTTAGCATTTCTAAACACATCTATTGAATTTCCAACGGATCCAGTATTGATTATAGTTCTATTATAAATTCTTTGTATAAATGGAGTATGAATGTGTCCATAAATTACAATATCAGCAATTTGATTTGAAGTAGTATTTTTGCTAGGTAAAAATAACATATATAATCTATCAATATTATCAATATTTCCAACAAAATCATTTATTTTTTCAGGAGTAGCATGAAAAAGTCTAACTAATCTTCCACTCATATAAAATTCAAAGCAATAAGGTAATTTACTTAAATATTCCGCATTTTCTTGTGTTAATTTATTTTTATTCCAGTTAATTCTATCAATTTCTTGTTTAGATTTATTTGATAAATCTATATTGCTTGTAAAATATTCGTCGCAATTTCCTCGTAATACAATATCACAATTATTTTTAATTAATTCAATACATTGTTGTTGATTACTGCCTTTTGCAATTATATCACCAAGACACATTATCTTATCTACATTTCTTCCCTTTATATCTTCTAATACAGCCATTAATGACTCTAAATTGCCATGTATATCAGAAATAATTGCTATCTTTTTCATAAAGTATCCTCCTCGTATATATTTTTTATTCTATCAATAATTATATCATAATTTTTAATTTTAAATAAGGACAACGAAAAGTAGTAAATTAGTAGTAAAATAACTTTAAAATCTTGCATACATGTTTTAAAATAAAGGTCTTTAATGTAAAAACTAAATTTTTATTTATAATAAATATTGTATTTTGTTAAACATTTAAAGCATTTTTAATTTTGGAAGATGTTTACATATATTTTTATAATTTCTTATATTTTTGTTTCAAGAACAAATTTAAAATTACTCTGACATTTTTTTATTTTTTTAAATTTTAGAAATTTATGCTATAATTTGTTTAGTGTGGAGGGATGATATGATAGAAGTTATATTAGGAGTAATAGTTTTTATTTCTTTATTATTAATTATTATTACTATTTGTAGTAATAAATTTAAATTTGCTCTTATTAAGATTGAAAAAGCGGAAGAGGATATTAAATTATATTTAGATAGAAAAAAGGATTTATTAAAGAGAACTCAACCTATTATAAAAAAAGAGTTAAAGTCAAAATCTTTTTTAAATGATATAGATAGTGAAAATGAATTTAATAATTTTCAATTACATGATTTTTTAAAGAGTAATTATAATGAGTTATTAAAAGTTTTAGATGATAATGAAAAATTATTTAAAAGTGATGCTTTAGTAAAAATTTTAGAGGATTTAAATGATAATGAAGAAAATATTTTAGGAGCTATTAAATTTTATAATGATACAGTTGTAGGACTTAATAAATTAGTAATATCTTTTCCATCTAACATTATTGCTTTTTTTCTTAGATGTCATGAAAAAGAGTTTTATAATAATGAAAAAAGAGAAATGTTTGAAATATTAAATAAAAAATAGAAAGAAGGATAAGTATGAATTTTATTGATAAAATTAAAGAAAGAGCTAAAAAGGATAAAAAAACAATAGTTCTTCCTGAATCTATGGATATTAGAACTATGGAAGCAGCTGAGAAAATTTTAAATGAAGGAATTGCAGATTTAATTATTATAGGTACTGAGGAAGAGATAAGTACTAATTCTAAAGGATTAGATATTAGTAAAGCAACTTTAATTAATCCTTATACTGCAGAAATTACAGAAGAATTAATTAATGAATTTGTCGAGCTTCGTAAAAGTAAAGGTATAACTTATGAAGATGCTAAAAAATTATTATTAGAAGATTATATGTATTATGCGTGTATGCTTGTAAAAACTGGAAGAGCTGATGGTGTTGTGTCTGGTGCATGTCATTCTTCTGCTAATACGATTAGACCTGCGTTACAAATAATAAAAACAAAACCTGGTACAATGTTAGTTTCTGCATTCTTTTTAATGGTTGTTCCTAATTGTCAATATGGTTCAAATGGTACTTTTGTTTTTGCAGATGCTGGTCTTGAACAAAACCCTACTTCTGAGAAGTTAGCTGCTATTGCTGCTAGTAGTGCAATGAGCTTTCAATTATTAGTAGAGGAAGAAGCTAAAGTTGCAATGCTTTCTCATTCAACAATGGGTAGTGCAAAGCATATTGATGTTTCAAAGGTTGTTGAAGGAGTTAAAATAGCTAAAGAAAAATATCCACAGTTTAAAATAGATGGAGAACTTCAACTTGATGCAGCTATAGTACCTGAAATTGCAAAATCTAAAGCTCCAAACAGTGAAGTTGCAGGCAGTGCTAATGTCTTGGTTTTTCCTGATTTAGATGCAGGTAATATAGGATATAAATTAGTCCAAAGACTTGCTAAAGCTGAGGCTTATGGTCCAATTTGTCAAGGAATTGCTGCTCCTATTAATGATTTAAGTAGAGGTTGCTCTAGTGATGATATTGTTGGGGTAGTTGCAATTACAGCTGTTCAAGCTCAAAATAATTAAATTTATTAAAAAAATATAAGTGTTTTGATGTAATCCTTAAATAGGATAATCAATTTACTTATATTTTTTTATTCTACTTTCCAATCTATTTCTTTTAGTCCTTTACTTTTTAAAAAGTTATTTGTTTTAGAAAAAGGTTTACTTCCAAAGAAACCATTTCTTGCGGAAAAAGGAGATGGATGTGCTGATTCAATAATGTAATGATTAGGATTAGTAATTAAGCTTTTTTTATTTCTAGCATAGGCTCCCCATAGAATGAAAACAACTGGTTCTTCTTTTTGATTTATTATTTTTATTATATCATCTGTAAATGTTTCCCAACCTTTATCTTTATGTGAAGTTGGTTTATGCTCTTCTACTGTTAATACAGCATTTAATAATAAAACTCCTTGTTTGGCCCATGGTTTTAAAGAATTAGATTCTGGAAAAGGTATTTGCAAATCACTTTCTAGTTCCTTAAAAATGTTTTTTAATGAAGGTGGTTTTAATACTGAATTACTTACAGAAAAAGATAATCCCTCAGCTTGATTTGGTCCATGATAGGGATCTTGACCTAGTATAACTACTTTTAAATCATCAAAATCGGTATATCGGAATGCATTAAATACTTCGTTTTGTTTTGGGTAAATAGTTTTTTCTTTGTATTCTTTTTTTATAAATTCCATTAAATTAGTAAAATACTCTTTTTGGTATTCATCTTTTAATAATTGATCCCATTTATTTCCTATCATAAGTACCTCCTATTTATGATAACTTTCATTATTGTTTATTTTATATGCTCGATAAATTTGTTCTAAAAGAAGAATTCTAAATAATTGATGTGGAAAAGTCATTTTAGAGAAAGATAAATGAAGATTAGCTTTTTGTTTTATTTCGCTAGAAAGACCATAACTTCCACCAATTACTAAAGTAATATTACTATTTTCTATTAAAATTTTATCTATTTTTGTTGCGAATTCTACTGATGTATATTGTTTTCCTTCTATTTCTAATGTTATTAAATAATCTTTACTTGAGATATATTTTGTTATTTTTTCTGACTCTAATCTTATTGCTTTTGCTTCTTCTACTAATCCTTCATCTTTTAATTCTATGATTTCTAGATTAGTATATTTTTTTATACGTTTTTTATATTCTTCTACTGCATCTTTTAAATATGATTCTTTTAGTTGTCCTACTACTATTAATTTTATCATTTTAAACCTCAATTAGAGCACTTTCTTCATTTTGTTTGGCTATAATAATATTTGCTTTTTTATCTAATTCTTCATCTTGCATAGCTTTAATTGCTAAAGCTTCAGTATTATTTTTTTCACTAAGATGAGCTAATATTATATTTTTTGTGTTATTTCCTATAATTTTTTTTAGATATTTTGCAGTTGTCTTGTTAGATAAATGGCCTCTATCACTTATTACTCTTTCTTTTAAGAATCTAGGATATGGTCCATCCATAAGCATTATTTCATCATGATTACTTTCTATAATATAAGCATCTTTTCCTACCATTCTATTTAGATACTTTCTATTTATATAACCTGTATCAGTTACATATACAAGACTTTTATTGTTATGATTAATTATAAAACCTACTGATGATGGAGCATCGTGGGAAGTATGTATTAATTCTATTTTTACATCATTTATATTAAATTCATCAGATATAAATGTGCACTTTGGGTATGGTATGTATTCTTTTAAGCTTTCATACATTTCTTCTGGTATAAAGACATTTAAATTAGTTTTTTTAATTAGAGAGGCTAATCCCTTTGTATGATCTTTGTGACAATGGGTTATTAATACACCTTTAAAATCTTCAAATGAAAGAGAATTTTCTTCTAAGCTTCTTTTTAAAGTTAAGTAAGAAATTCCCATATCAATTATTAGATTAGTATTGTCACATAATATTAGTGTACAATTTCCCTTAGAGCCACTTTGTATTGTTTTAATTTTCATTTTAATAAAATTGCATAGCGTTAATCGCTCTTCCTCCACGGTAAGGATATCCTGTCCAAATAGAGAAATGTAAATGCACTCCTGTTGCGGCTCCTGTTCTTCCCATACCACCTATAACTTGTCCTTTTTGAACATATTGTCCTTGACTTACATATCTACATCCATTACACATATGAGCATACATTGAATAATACCCATTAGGATGTTGTATTGTAACAAATTGACCATTATCATATTTATATCCTGATTGAACTACAACACCTTCTGCTGCTGCATAAATTGCTGAGCCATATCCACAACCAGCTATATCAGTACCATCATGTAGTACTCCCCATCGATAACCAAATCCACTTGTTACTGATGAACATGATGCAGGCCATCCAAAGTAACCATTTGATGGTCTTGGTCCAGTATGACTCCAAGCTCCTTGACCATAATTATATCCACCACCACAATTTTTTGTTCCTTTAACTACTATTTCTTTTACTGATTCTTTTAAAACTTCTTTATCAACTCCAACAGTATTAACAGTTTCACCATTAATTTTTTGAACTTTTTGAGTAACTCGATTTAAACCTTTTACTCCTGCTTGAGTAACTTCTGAAACTGTATTACATTTACTAGAATCTTCGATTGTTTCAGTTGGATAATTTGATTCGATATCACTAATTACATGATCAACTTCTACTACACTAAATTGTGGTCTTAATATTCCAAGTGTTACTACTTGACCAGGTGAGAGTAAACTGTTTTCATCATGTAAATCTGGATTAGCTATTAAAAATTCTTCTGTAGATATTTTATTATTGAAAGCTATATCTTGAATTGTATCTCCATCTTGAATGACATATTTAGCTTGATCTTCAGTTGTTCCAAATAAAAGATATTTACTTAATTCTTCTTCTGTTTGAAATATTTTTTTATCTACTGGAATATTTGTTTTTTTAATTGTTATTTTATTTTGAATATAAATGTTTTCTATAATTTTTCCAGTAGTTTGTATTTCTTTTTGATTATCTTTTTCATAGTTTTCATATTCTTCTTTTGGAATAAATGATTTAACTGTTTTTTCTATTGAATCTGTGAAAATAGTTTTATCTAAGACATATAATGTTTGATTTTTTCCTTTAATTGTTTTTCCATTTACATCTTTTGTATCTTCTCCTTTTATTTTTATAGAATATCCATTTATAGTAAAGGGAGAGATATCTTTTATTTCATTATATATTTCTTTATTACTTTTTATATTTTTATCATATGTTGTTTCTTTTACAATATCAAGTTCAGAAGGAACATATACTTTATTAACATTATATTTCTTTTTTATTTCTTCTTGTTTTTTATCGATATAGCTTTCAAATGAAGTTTTAGAATTAATTAATCCAATTGATACTCCCTTTAGATAAACTCTATATACTGTTTGTGGTTTATTAGATATTTTTGTAAAACCTGTTGTAAAAAAGCTTCCAATTAATAAAAGCATTATAATTAATATTTTTACTTTCTTTTGCAATTTTACCCCTCCATATTTCTATCTTTTCTTAAATTTAGAAAAGTTGATGTATTCTTTTTAAATAGTAATTCTACTGTTGCTGTTGGACCGTTACGATGTTTTCCGATAATAAGTTCACTAATACTATTATTATCTTCTGTTCTTGATTCTTTATTGTAATAATCATCACGGTATAAGAACATTACAATATCTGCATCTTGTTCAATAGATCCTGATTCACGTAAATCACTCATTAATGGTCTTTTATCTTCACGAGCTTCTACTCCACGAGATAATTGTGATAAAGCAATTACAGGAACTTCTAATTCCATTGCTAAAGTTTTTAGACTTCTTGAAATATCGGATACTTCTTGTTGTCTATTAGAACCATAGTTTTTTCCACCTGAAATTAATTGAAGATAATCTATAATTACTAGGCTTAGACCTTTTTCACTACTTGCTAATCTTCTGCATTTTGCTCTTATCTCTCCTATAGTAATACCTGGTGTATCATCTATTACCATATTGGTATTAGATAATTGAGAAACAGCTTCATTAATTCTTTTCCAATCTTGATTCATTAAATTTCCAGTTTTTAATTTAAAACCTTCTAATTGTCCCAAAGATGATAAAATACGCATTGCTAGTTGTTCTGCACTCATTTCTAAGTTAAATAAAGCTACTGCTTTATCTTGTGTCATAGCTGCATGAGTAGCTAAATTTAGAGCAAAAGCAGTCTTACCCATAGCTGGTCTAGCAGCTATTATTATAAATTCATTTGGATGAAGTCCTGTTGTTATTTTGTCAAAATCATACCAACCTGTTGCTAAACCGGTTATTTCTCCTTTACTTTCAGAAAGTCTTTCTAAATCTTGTTGAGTTTTTGCTAAGACATCTTTAATGCTTCTAAATTCACTAGCTTTTCTATTTTTAACAATATTTAAGATCTTTTTTTCTGAATTATCTAAAATTTCATTTACAGTTTCGTCTGTTCGATAACCTTCTGAAGCTATTTCAGTAGCAGTTTCAATTAAATTTCTTAAAAGAGCTGCTTCTTCAACACTTTTAATATAATAATCAACATTACTAGCTGTTGGTACATAATTTAATACTTCTGTTAAATATTCTACGCCACCAACTTCTGTAAGTTCATTTTTCTTTTTTAAATAACTAGTTACTGTTGTAATATCTATTGGAGTTTTCTCTTCTAATAAGGCTGACATTGTTTTGAATATTTTACCATTTTTTTCATTATAAAAAGATTCTGCTGTTAAACTTTCGGCTGCTTTTTGTAAGGCATATTTTGATAAAAAACAAGCTCCTAATACTGATTCTTCAGCCTCTAAGTTATTTGGTAAAACTTTTATAGGCATAATATCACCTCTATTTTATTAAATGTACTTTTATAGTTGCTGTAATCTCTGGATATAGATTTATATTTACATTATGAAATCCAAGAGATGCTATAGTGTTTGTTAATTCAATTGCACTTTTTTCTATTTTGAAACCTTGAACTTGCAATTCATCTTTTATTTGTTTTAAACTAATACTTCCAAAAACACGATCACCTTCGCCAGTTTTTACTTTAAATTCTAATACTACTTTAGAAAGTTCTTTTTTTAGTTTTTCAGCATTAGCTTTATTTATTTCATCTTCTTTTTGTTTTCTTGCTAATTCTAGATTTAATTTAGCTAGATTTTCTTTTGTTTTCTTTACGGCATAGCCATTTTTTATTAAAAAATTTTCAGCATATCCATCTTTTACATTTTTTATTTGTCCTTTTTTTCCTTGATTTTTAAGGTCTTTAATAAAAATTACTTCCATTTTATTCATCCTCCTCTTTTATTAATTTTTTTAATTCTTGTTCTACTTTACTTATTGTTTTTTTCTCAAAAGTAGCAGCTCCATTGTAGGTATCTCCGCCACCACCTAGTTTTTCTAATATTTTACTTATATCATAATTTCCTAAACTTCTTGCACTTAATCCTACAGTATCTTTTCCTATTTTCCCAATTACAAATGATGCTTCTATATTATTAAAAAATAATAATGTATCAGCAACTTTTGCTAAATCTTCACGACGATATTGCATATGTTGTGTCGCTTTTGTAAAGGCTACTTTTCCATCTATAGTTTCAATATCAGCTAATAGTTTTTGTCTTTCTGTATATTCTTCTATATTTTGTTTTAATAAATATTGTACTTTTTTAGCACTGGCTCCTAGACTTGCTAAATAGTATGATGCATAATATGTTTCTGCTGTTGTATTTAACATATAGTTATTAGTATCTAATACAATTCCTGATAATAATATTGTTGCGTAATAAGATTCAAGTTCTACATCATAGTATTCAATAAGATTTGTTATCATTTCACAAGTACTTGATACTTTGTTATCATTTATAATGATTGCATCTTTTATTGTTGTTTTTCCTAAATCATGATGATCAATTATTAATTTATTTTCAATTTTATTTAATATTTCTTTACTTTGTACTAAATCTTTTTTATTAGTATCTAAAATTATTAGTAGATTTTTTGATTTTCTAGGATATAAGTATTCATTTATATTTTCACTTTTAATAATTTCTAAACATCCTTCTAGTTCGCGTAATACTTTTTCTACACCTGCTTCATGATTTTTATCATCTATTATTAAATAACAATTTTTTTTCTTTCTTTTTAAAATCATGTTCATTCCAACTGAACTTCCTAAGGCATCTAAATCTAAGTTTTTATGTGCCATTAAAAATATATTTTTAGCTTTTTTGATAGCTTTAGTTAACTTTCTTCTTTCTTTAATTATACTCATAATCCCTCCATATAAAATCCCATTATTATTATATAATAATTTAGACTTTTTGTCTAATAATAAAGAGTTATTAAACTATTTTAATTTCAAAAAAAAATCACTACTATGTAATGATTTTTATAAAAATTTATCTTGAAAAAGGCATAAGAGCGATAGCACGTGCTCTTTTGATTTGTCTTGATATAAATCTTTGATGTAGTGCACAGTTTCCTGTAACTCTTCTAGGTAAAATTTTACCTTTTTCATTTATATATCTTTTTAATGTTTCTGGATCTTTATAATCTACAGTTTTTCCAGTACACATAAAACAGATTTTTTTCTTTCTACGATTGAATTCTGCCATACTTTTTCCTCCTTTTTAGAATGGTAATTCATCATCACTAATTTCGATACTTGATCCAAAATCAGCAAATGGATTACTGTCTACGTCTGTACCTTTAGGCTCTGGAGAATCTCCAAAGTCATATGGTGTTGGTCCTGCATTATTTCCTGCAGTACTATTCATATTATTAGAATTATTTGAGGAATTTTTTGATCCTAAAAATTCAACGTTATCAGCAACTACTTCAGTTACATATCTTTTTTGACCATTTTGATCATCATAACTTCTAGTTTGAATTCGACCTTCTACAGCTACTTGACTACCTTGTGTTACATAGTTTTTTACGTTTTCAGCTTGTTTTCTCCAAACTACTATATTTATAAAATCTGCTTCTCTTTCTCCTTGTTGATTAGAAAAATTTCTATTTACAGCAAGAGAAAAAGTTGCTACTGGAGTATTGTTACCAGTGTATCTTAATTCAGGATCTCTTGTTAATCTTCCTATTAAAACTACTTTATTCATAAAATACCTCTTTTTCTCTTAGTCTTCTACTCTAATGATTAGATGACGAAGTAAACTTTCATTAATTCTAGCAACACGATTAAATTCTTGTTCAGCTTCATTTCCAGCTTCTACTACAAATAAGTAATAGTAACCTGTATTAAACTTATTAATTTCATATGCTAATTCTTTTTGGCCCATTGCTTTTTCTTCTAAAATTTTTGCTTTAGAATCAGTTAAAACCTTTTTCATAGTTTCTGCTGTTTTTCTAATTTCAGCTTCTTCCATATCTGGTCTTACAATGAACATAATTTCGTATTTATTCATTTTTCGCACCTCCTTTTGGACTTTTGACCCATTAAAATGAGTAAGGAGTATTTTTAATACTCGCATGTATTATATCAGAGGATAATACTTTTGTCTAGTGTTTTTATAATCATATTTATGTTTCAATATTATAATTCTTTTTATTATAATCTGGATATTTTTTTGGTTGAATTAAATTTTTATAAATATCTTCTGGATTTGAAAATCCAAGGTTATATAAAATATTATACGCATCTTCTTTAGTCATTTGTAAAAAACAATCATTTCTTTTTAATATTTCTTTTATTAAATAATATTTTCTTAATTCTTCTTCAGGAAGTGGAGTAATTTGTTTTAAATATTCTATTTTATTATGAACTATCTTAATTAAATCATCCATTATTTTCCTCCTTTTTTAGATATAATATATTTATCTATATTTAATTCAATATCGTCATTTACAGCTTGTAAATTATATGCTTCATCTTCTGAAATTTCACAAATTCCATCTGCATTAGTATATAAAAAATTTATTCCATTTACACATGGATGAAAATCACAATATCTAATTTGTTTTGTTTCAGGTGGACAATAATTAATAAGTAATCCTAGACTAATATTTTCATCTTTTTTTACTTTAATATAATCTTTTGTTATTCTTGCTTGATCATCTTTCGATAAGAGTATTTTTATTAAATTATTTAAATACATTATACTACTAATAGTATCTAATTCAGATTCCTTTAATAAATGGTTTATTTCATCAAAATCTGATTCAAGAGAACTATTTTTACTTTTATATTTTTTATAAGTTGGATTTTGATTTAATAATTCAAGTAATTTGGTTATTTGTTTCGAAAATATTGGTTCTGATAGTTCTACCCCTGAATCTTTATACCAATTTGTATCGATTATTTTTTTAGCTACCATCTGATTATTTTTTTCTTTTTCATAAACTAAAAAATTATTTGGAACAAGTCCTAGTTTACATCTTGTAATATCTGAAAAATCAAAGCCATCTATTAAATCTTTTTTATTTTCTGTTGCATCTGCACAGATAATAAATCCCTCTGCTTTAAAATACACTTTACTGTGCGTTGCTTCTTTATTTACTACAGCAGAAAATCCTCTCTTTTCTAGACAAATTGCGAATAAAGGCGCCCAAATATCACAAATTACAGATGAATTGTTAATAGTCACACTATTTATATTTTTATTTATTAAAAAATCATATTCACTTCCAAAGGCAATAAAATATTCATCATAGGATACTTTTCTATTAAGTGATGAGTATATTTCATAAGCTAGTGCAACACCAGTTAAAGATTCATCAACATCATCCATTACATAATTATAAAATTCTGGATTAATAATTTCTTTTTCGTTAACTTTATTACCATATTTTGTTAAATCATCATCTTGTTGATACGTTCTATATTCTTGCATAAATTACCTCACTTTAAACATTAAATCTAAAATGACAAATATCTCCATCTTGCATTAAATATTCTTTTCCCTCTAGACGAGCACGTCCTGCTTCTTTTACTTTTAATTCACTACCACATTCAACTAAATCATTATAAGATATTACTTCTGCTCTTATAAAACCTTTTTCAAAGTCAGTATGAATTATTCCTGCACATTGTTTAGCATTCATGCCTTTTTTAAATGTCCAAGCTCTAACTTCATCTTTTCCTACAGTAAAATATGTTGCTAGTCCTAGGATATCATAAGTTGCTGTAATAAGCTTATCTAATCCTGATCCATCTAATCCTAATCCTTCTAGCATTTCTTCTTTATCAGCTTTATCAAGTTCACTTAGTTCTTCTTCTACTTTTGCACATAAACTGACTACACGAGCATCTTCTAATTTAGCATATTCTTTTACTT
>CAJUTW010000010.1:24329-39124 GCA_910589335.1 uncultured Bacilli bacterium
ACTTTTTTTACATATTCATTATCTATATTTCCTAATTCGCTTTCCTTGACATTAGCTAAATATATAATTGGTTTAAGTGTTAAAAAACTATATGATTTAATAATCTTTTTCTCTTCATCTGTTAAAGATATTTGTCTAATAGGTTTATTTTCTAATAAAGCATTCTTGCATTTTTCTAAAGTTTCTACTTCTAATATATCATCTTTATTTTTACTTGTTCTTGCTTTTTTTGCAACCTTTTCTAAACGATTATTTATTATATCTAAATCAGAAATTGCTAATTCTAAATTTATTGTTTCTATATCTCTTATTGGATCAATATCACCTTCTACATGAATTATTTTTCCATCATCAAAACATCTAACTACTTCTACAATAGCATCTACTTCTCTAATATGAGATAAAAATTTATTTCCTAAACCTTCTCCTTTGGAAGCTCCTTTTACTAAACCTGCTATATCTGTAAATTCATAAGCAGTTGGAATAAATTTATTAGGCTCATACATATTTTTTAATTTTTCCATTCTATCATCTGGAACTGTTACAACTCCAACATTTGGTTCAATTGTTGCAAAAGGATAATTCTCTGCTAAAATTTTTTGATTAGTAATTGCATTAAATAAAGTTGATTTTCCAACATTTGGTAAACCTACTATTCCTGCTGTTAAACTCATAATATTACCTCTTTTCTTTGTCAATTATATCATATTTTATATATTTTCTATAGTTTTAATTATTTGTATTTTAATTATTTATTTTTTATATAATGAGTTTTTATTTCTAAATTATCAAAGATATCAATATATTCTAATTTATAATCATATTTTTTCTCCTACAATATATTTATTATAACCTTGTTTATTGAGTTATAAATTACTCCTTTAAACAAAAAAACACCTGATGGTGTTTATAATGATGGAGTTACTCCAGGACCAATTGGTAAACCTATAATATACCATCCTATTAATAATAATATCCAAGTTACAGATATTAATAAAAAATAAGGTGTTATCATTTTTAATGATTTTTTTATTGTATATGGTTTATCTTTATGTAAATTATAAATATTTAAATATCCAATATAAATAACAAATGATGCTAAAAGTGGTGTAAATCCTTTTGTCATTGAATCTCCTACTCTTAATACTATTTGAGCAAATTCAGGAGATATATTAGATTGCATAAACATTGGAATTACTACTGGTGAGAATATTAACCATTTACTTGTTGGGGATGTTAATAAAAAGTTCGATATTGCTATTAATAAACAAGTTATAATTATTAATGGTAAACCACTTAATGATAAATGTTCTAGAAGAGATGCTAACCATGCTGTTGCAACATAACCAATATTACTTTTTCTAAAAACAGCAATAAATTGAGAAACTACAAAAATTAATATTAGAATACTTCCTCTTTCATTAAATTTTTTTCCAGCATTTTCAATTATTTCTTTATCATTTTTTATTGATTTACTTCCAAGTCCGTAAGCTATACCTGTTGTTGTAAAAAGAATTGCAACTAGGTATGTAAAACCATCTTGAAAATATGAATTTTCTCCAAATAATTGATTTACATAAGAAGTTTCATTCATGTCTAATAACATTCCTGAGTAAGGTAAATTTGGAATTAATGCATAAATAAATATAAATGCGATAATGATTGTAACAAGTAAGGCTATTCTTAATCCTCTTTTTTCATATTTATCTCTTTCTAATTGTTTTTGTTCTTGTGACTCAATATCTAATACTTTATATTGTTCTGTCTTAGCTTGTTCTTCTTCTTTTTTATATTTTCCAATTTTTGGAGAAATAATTTTTTCTATAATAATAGTTCCTATTATAGAAAGAACTAGAGTTGCAACTATAATAAAGATTAGATTAGATGTTAAAGCAATATGGGTATTTTCATCTATTAAGTAAGCTGCCACTTTTGTATATTCCATTAAAGATACTTCCATAGAACCTACAAAAATTGAAACTCCATATCCAAATGAAACCCCACAAAAAGCAGTTATTATACCTAATATTGGATTTCTATTACTTATAAAGTAAATCAAAGCAGAAAGTGGAATTAAAATAGCATACCCTACTTCATTAATAAGTGATGAGATTATTGATATAAATATCAATAAAAATGTTAAAGTGAATTTTGGTAGTTTACTAATATGTCTTTTTGTAAGTGTTTCTATAAATCCTGTACCTTCAGCTACTGATAATCCTATTAAAGATATTAGAAGCATTCCTAATGGTCCGAAACTCAAAAAATTTCTAGCTGCATTACTTATAATAAATTTTAATCCATCAAAAGATAATAGATTTTCAACTGTAACTAATGTTGGTTCTAATTCTTTTGTACTTATATTAATGGTATTATAAGTGGCTTGTGTTTCAAAGATTGATAATATTCCACTGGCAATAATAGTTAAAATTGTAAGAAATAGAAAAACTGTTATTGGGTGAAAATAAAATTTTTTTAATTTTAATTTTTTCTTATCATACATAATGTAACCTCTTTATTCTTTTATTTTTTTTAATTTTTTATTAAATTCTATCCTTGGAATTAAAACTGTTCTTCCACAATTTAAACATTTTATTTTTATATCAGCACCAATTCTTACTATTTCCCATTCATTAGTTCCACATGGATGTTGTTTTTTCATTATTACTATTGTTCCTAAAGTATAGTTTTTATTTTCCATTATGCACCTCTATTTGTTGATATGGTATTTTTATATTTTCTTTATCTAAAGCTTTTTTTATTTCCTTTTTTAAATATCTTTCAACGGCCATTTGCTTCATAGGCTCTGTTTCTACTGCTATTCGATAAATTACAGCGGAGTCTAATAATTCATTAACTCCTAGTAATTCTAAATCTTTTGTTGCGTATGGTATTTTTCCGTTAAGATTAGCAAATAAATCTTCAAACACTTTTTCTATTTTTTCTTCTTTTTGTTCATATGCAATAGAGATATCTACTACTGCTAATGAATTATTATTACTGTAATTTATTAAATTATCCATATAACGGTTTGCTATAATTTTTACTGCACCTTTATAATTTTTTATTCTAGTTGTTCTTAATCCTATAGAAATAACTTCTCCCATAAAATTATCTACTTCTATTGTATCTCCTATTTCGTAAGATGATTCAGTAATTATAGAAAAACCTGCGATTAAATCTTTAGCTAAATCTTGAAAAGCTAAACCAATTAAGGCTGTTCCTATTCCTAGTCCTGCTAAAATTGATTTTACATTTATTCCATATTCAGATAATATAGCTAAAATTATAAAAGTAATAATTGTATATTTAATGATATTTATAATTAAAATTTTTAAAGTATTTATTTTTTGTTTTTGATAATTTTTTAAATTTTTCTTTTTACTTGTTGTTTTGTTGATTATATTTTTTAATAATTTAAAAATAATTATTCCTATTATTATATAAAGAATAGGCAATAATATTAATCTTAATTTTAATGTAATTCCAAATAGTTTTAACATATTATTTTCCTACCTCTATATTTAAAAAATCTAATATTCTATTTAAATCATTTCCATTGACAAAACTTATTTCAATTTTATTTTTCTTGATAACAACTTTAGTTCCTAATTTATCACTTAATTCATTTTGAAGATAATTATATTCATTTTCTTCTTTTATTCTATGATGTTGTGGATTTGTTTTTATTATTGTAGGTTCTTTTGTTAATTCTTCTAATTCTCTAACACTAATTCCTTCTTCAATAACTTTAGTTACTAATTCTTCTTGTTGATATTTATTATCTAATTTACTTAATACACGTGCATGTCCCATAGATATTTTTTTATTACTAATATCTTCTTGAATTTTATCGGGTAAATTTAATAATCCTAACATGTTTGTTATATGACTTCGACTTTTTCCTAATCTTTTTGCTAATTCTTCTTGAGTAAGTGACAAAGTCTCTTGAAGTTTTTTATATGCTGTTGCTTCTTCTATTGATGTTAAATTTTCTCTTTGTAAATTTTCAAGTAAAGCTATTTCCATCATTTGAGTATCATTGAAATCTCTTATAATAGCTGGTATTTCAGTATTACCAGCCATTAATGATGCTTTTACTCTTCTTTCTCCTGCTATTATTTCATAACCTTTAATTGATTTTTTTACGATTATAGGTTGAAAAACTCCATGTTCTTTTATTGAAGATGCTAATTCTTCTAATGCTGTTTCATCAAATATTTTTCTTGGTTGGTATGGATTACTTCTTAATTCACTTAATGGAATCATTGTTATCTCATCTTTTGATGTTTCATTTACTATTTTTTCTTCTACTGCACTATAGTCTAAAATTTCACTATTAAATAATTCTTCTAAACCTCTTCCTAAGGCTCTTCTTTTTGGAATACCACTTTCATTTATATTATTTGTTTCCATTTCTTTCAATCACTTCCTTTGCTAGATTGATATATGCTTCAGACCCTCTACTTTTAGGATCATATGCTACTATTGGTTCTCCATGAGATGGAGCTTCTGTTAATCTTACTAATCTTGGAATTATTGTATTATAAACTTTTTCTTTAAAGAATTTTCTTATGTCATCTACTACTTCAAATCCTAAATTTGTTCTTGAATCTAACATAGTTAGAAGAACTCCTTCAATATCTAAAGTTGGATTTAAGCTTTTTTGAGCTAACATAATTGTTTTTAATAATTGTGTAATTCCTTCTAATGCAAAAAATTCACATTGTACAGGAATTATTACTGAGTTTGATGCAGTTAGCGCATTTGTTGTAATTACTCCTAATGATGGAGGACAATCTATTATTATGAAATCAAAACTATCTTTGATATCTATTAAATTATTTTTTAATTGTTCTCCTTTTTTAAAACCATTTTCAGTTCTACTTTTTTCTAATAATTCTGCATCTAGTCCAGCTAAATTTATTGTTGCTGGTAATACATAGAGATTTTTATATTTTGTTTTAATCATAGCCTCTGTTACTTTTGATTCTCCAATTAAAACATCATAAATACTTTTTTCAATTTCTCCTTTATTGATTCCTACACCAGTAGTTGTATTTCCTTGAGGATCTAAGTCTATTAATAATACTTTTTTACCTAATACTGCTAATGATGCAGAAAGATTTATACTTGTTGTAGTTTTTCCTACTCCACCTTTTTGATTTACTAATGATATAACCTTTCCCATCTAATCACCCATTTTCCATTTTACTAATATATTGTATCAAAAATATACTTTTTTTAAAATGATTTTATGAAAAAAAGTAGACTTTTAGAGTTTTATATCATTATTATTATCTTTTTTTTATTATTTTTTTAATAAATGATATAAATTCTAAATTATTCTACTTAAGTATTTGTTTTATCTATCTTTATTATTATTTGAAAAGATTTTTCAAAATTCATTTCATCTGTTTTAACATCTATTCCATGTTCTTTTAAATCATTAACTAAATCTCTTATTTTTGTTGTTGCTTCGTCTATTGTATATTTATCAAATTGATTTTTTTCTTCTTTATCGTCGTTAAAAAGATTATTATTCATAGGATTTGAAATTTCAGGTAAACTTATAGAAGTTAAATCTGGAGTTTTAAAATAATCTTCTTGTTTAATATTTTCTAAAGGATCTGTTTTAACAATTTTCTCAGCTGGTGTTATAAAATTGTCTGTCATTGCACTGCTTGATGGACCATTTATGTTTAATAAACTATCTAAATCAGCTCCTGATGTATTTGTATTTAAATCTGTTGAGTTAGATTTAATTTCATTAATATCAATAGATGGGATTGATGTTGGTAAATCTAAGGTATTGCCTCCATCTTCTTCATCATCTTCTTTATCTATTTCACCATAATTTATAAATTTACTAACTGGCATTTCTTCTCCTTCAGGTGGGGCTATAGTAACTTTTCCAAAGTCAGATGTATCTTTTGGTAATTCTGCTGTAGGTAGTAATGGATCGTTATTAACAAATGCATCTGTTGATGCTATTAAATCTTTTGGTGGAATTGGTAAATCTAGTGATATATCACTTTCTTCTTTTTCTTCTTTTGGATAAAGTGATTTTATCTCATCTTCTAATAAACGTACACTCATTTTATTATCGATTACTTTTTTTAACATTTCTTTTTGTTTCTTAGCATCTGGTATATTTAATAAAGTTCTAGCGTGTCTTTCGGAAATCTGTTCTTTTAATAAAGCTTCTTGTATTTCTTCTGGTAATGATAATAATCTAATTTTATTTGCTACTGCAGATTGACTTTTTCCCATAGTTTTTGCCAATTCTTCTTGAGTCATTTCATCTATTTCTAATATTTTTTGATAAGTACGAGCTTCTTCTATTGGATTTAAATTCTTTCTTTGTAAATTTTCTAATAAAGCTACTTTAGAACTTTCTTTATCATCTAAATCTCTTATTATAGCTGGTATTTTTGTCATACCTGCTAATGCTGATGCTTTATATCTTCTCTCTCCTGCTATTATTTCATACTTTCCATTAACACTTCTAACTATAATTGGTTGAATTACACCATGCTCTTTTATAGATACTGCTAATTCTTTTAATGCTTTTTCGTCAAATATTTCTCGTGGTTGAAATCTATTTGGAATTATATCATCTAAATATAGTTGGACTACTTCATCTTTTGTATCTTGATACATATTATTCCCCTCGCTTTATTCTTATCTTTATTTTCCCTATATTATCATTATAGTTTATTTTTTTGTCGATTTCAACTATTAATTTTTATGGACTTGATTTATTTATTTTTTTTCTTTTTATACTGTTTTGTTTTTTTAGTTTCTTGTTCATCTTTTAATTCTTCTATTATATTATATAAAAGACAAAATATAGGTATTAGATAAAAAATTTTTTCATCTTTATTTTCTGTTGTTAAATATGTATATTTATATTTATCACTATTTTCATTAATATAATTTATGTTAATTGGTTTTTCCAAAATAATATCTGGCTTTTTTAAACTTACCCCCATTTTTTTTATAGGTTTATCTGAATTATACCTTTCATCACAAAATGTTACAAAATAAGATGAAATAAAAGATGAAATATATTTATCTATATCAACTTGATCAATAAATCTATCAATACTATCATCTATACTAGTAGGATCAATCTTTATTCCATCATATTCACACCAAGCATGATAAGTATTAGTGGAAGTTTTTCCTCGAACATAATCTAAGTCAATATTTGCATAACTTGCTAAAACTGTTGTTAATGCAGCAAAATTACAACAAACTCCATAACCTGTATATTCATCAAAAAAAGATTTTAAAATATTATAATTATAATAAGTACTTAGATTATCTGAATTTTCTGAATTATTTAATACTTGGGGATCATAATCTAAATATTTAGTTACAAATCCAATTATTTTTATTATTTTTTCTTCGTTGGTTGTTTCTTCTTCAAAGTTTAATGATTTAATTATTTGGTTTATTTTTTCATCCCATAAATCTATTTCTTCTTCGTATTGTTTTGAAAATTTTTTAAAAGATAATTTACTTTTTATTTCATAATCTAAATTAAGATATGCTTTATATAAATATAAGTCTGCTAAATCTGAATTTTCTTTAACATTCATTTTAATATCAATTATTTGAGAATTATTTATCCAATTAACATCACTTAAAGATAAAAAATTTGGATATATATTTTCAACTATTAATTTAATACTTTTTATTGTAGGGTGTTTTCTTATTATTTCTTTTGCTTCTACACTTAGATATTGAAAATTTGAAATTTCAATATCTTTTAAAGAAGTAAGTAATAATAAATCATTAAAATCACTTTCTAATGCATCAACTGATATATGCTCAATATAACTTAAGGTTCTATTAGTTATTGATAAATCTAAATTAGCCTCTTCTATTTCTAAATTTTTAGAATCTATTTTAATATTTTCTGGTAGATTATAATCATTTTTAATTGATTCATAAATACTAGATGAAATTTTAACTGGAACCTCATCTTTTGATGGATTAAAAGCGCTAGAGCAACCAGTTATAAAGAAAGTTCCTACAAATATTTTAATTAACCTAGCTAAAGATTTTTTATGTATAATCATTTTTTTAGAATTATTATTTTTATTAATTTTCATCTTGTTTTCCTTTCTAAAATATATACGTTAAAATAAAAAAAGTTAGAATATATTCAAATTCTAAAATTTTTATTTATTTTTCATTACTAATAGACTTCTTTTACTATCTTCTATTGGTAATAAAAATTCATTAATTTCTATTATCTTATATTTTTTTTCTATTTTTTCTTTTACTTCTTCTGTTAATTCTTTTGATATGTCACCTTTCATCGCAATAAATAAACCTTTTTTTTCTATTAAGTGCATTGTATAATTAACTAATTTTTCAATATTAGCTACTGCACGTGATGTTACTAAATCAAATTTTTCGTGATAATCTTCTCCTCTTATATGTATTGCTTTTATATTATCTAATTTTAATTCTTTTATTATTTCATTTAAATAATTCACTCTTTTTTGTAAAGAATCAATAAGGGTTATTTTTAAATTAGGATATAATATTTTTAAAACAATTCCTGGAAAACCTGCTCCTGTTCCTACATCACATAAAGTATTTATATTATTTAAATTAACAACTTTAGTTAAAGTGAGACTGTCATAGAAGTGTTTTAGGTATACATCTTCTTTTTTTGTAATTCTTGTTAAATTAATTAAATCATTCCATTTTATAAGTAAATCATAGAATAATTCTAATTTATTCAATTGTTCTTCTGTTATTTTTATGTTTAATTTGTTTAATTCTTGTATAAATATTTCTTTATTCATCTTTTCCATATTCCTTTTTTAAATAAACTGATAATATTGAAATGTCTGATGGATTTACTCCACTAATTCTTATTGCTTGAGCAATTGTTTTTGGTCTTACTTCTTTTAATTTTTGTCTTGCTTCTGATGCAATATTCTTTATTTTATCGTAATCAATATTTTCTGGAATTTGCTTCTTTTCTAATTTCAACATTTTTTCTGCTTCTTTAAATGATTTTTTTATATAACCTTCATATTTTAGATTAATACTTACTTGTTCTTTTATTTCTTCTTTAAATGGAACTTCAATAAATTTTTCTAAAAAACTAATATTAATTTCAGGTCTTTTTAATAGTTGCTCTAAGCTTAATGTCGATGTTGGTACTTCAATATTTTCTTTTTTAAAAACTTCTTCTACTTCTTTGGTTATTTTTATTTTATTTTCTTTCATAAATACAAGTAAATCATTGATTTTTTGTTTTTTTGTTTTTAGTTTATTTAGCTTTTCATCATCTATTAAGCCAACTTGATAACCATATTCTCTTAATCTTAAATCTGCATTATCACTTCTTAATAATAATCTGAATTCTGCACGTGATGTTAATAATCTATAAGGATCTCTAATTCCTTTTGTGATTAAATCGTCTATTAAAACTCCAATATATGCTTCATTTCTTTTTAATATTAGTGGATCTTTTTTTTCTAATTTTAAACTAGCATTAATTCCAGCTATTAGACCTTGACATGCTGCTTCTTCATATCCACTTGTTCCATTAATTTGACCAGCTGTATATAAATTTTTAATTATTTTAGTTTCTAGACTAGCTGTTAATTGAGTTGGATAAATTGCATCATATTCAATTGCATAGCCATATTTTAAAATCTTGGCATGTTCTAAACCTGGTAAACTATGTACCATCTTCTCTTGAACATCTTTTGGCATAGAAGTTGAAAAGCCTTGAAGATAAATATCATCATAATAACGACTTTCTGGTTCAATAAATAATTGATGTCTTTCTTTTGATGAAAATCTTACAACTTTATCTTCGATTGATGGGCAATATCTCGGACCAATACCCTCAATATCATCTAAAGCTCCATACATACTTGACTTATTTAAATTATCTCTTATTATTTTATGAGTTTCTTCAGTAGTATAAGTTAAATAACATGGTTCTTGTTCATCTAATTTATAAGATGGCTCTAAATCAAAACTGAAAGTTAGATATCTTTCTTCATCGCCTGGTTCTTTTTTTGTCTTACTGAAGTCAATTGTTTTTTTATCGAGACGTTGTGGAGTTCCAGTTTTTAGACGTATTATTTTAAAACCATATTCTTTTAATTTGTCACTTAAATAATTTGATGGTTTTTCACCATGAGGTCCTTGTCTAGTTCTTGTATCTCCTACTAAAATATCGGCTTTTAAATAAGTTCCTGTTGTTAGAATAACAATTTTTGAGAGTATTTTTTCTCCATTATCTAAGACAATTCCTTTAACTTCATTATTTTCTATTACTAAATCTTCAACCATTCCTTCTTGGATTGTTAAAAATTCTTGTTCATTTAAAGTTTTAAGCATCTCTTTTGGATAAGTTACTTTATCTCCTTGAGCACGAAGTGATTGAACAGCTGGACCTTTGGCACTATTTAACATCTTTATTTGAAGATGAGTTTTATCGGCAATTTTTCCCATTATACCACCTAAGGCATCTATTTCTCTAACAACAATTCCTTTGGCACTTCCTCCTATATGTGGATTACATGGCATATCTGCAATATTTTTTAAATTACTGGTAATTAAAAGTGTCTTATGATGCTTTTTAGCACTTGCATAAGCAGCTTCACATCCAGCATGACCTCCTCCAACAACAATTATTTCATACATTCTATCACCTTCTATTATTTTCCTAAACAAAACCTTGAAAACATTTCATCTAATAATTCTTCTTCATATGATGTACCATTAATAAGTCCTAGTTCTTCCCAAATGTTTTTAATGTCTAATTCAAGCATATCAATTGGTCTTTTCTCTTTTAAACCTTTTTCTACTTCTTCGATACTTTTTAAGCATCTTTTTAAAATACTTATACTTCTTGAATTACTTAAATAAGTTGGATCTTTTGTTTCTAATTCATTAATATTAAATAATTCAATTATTTTTTCTTTTAATTTATCTATTCCTTGATGTTTTAAAACACTTAAATTAACAATTTGTTTTTCATATTTTTTTAATAATTTTTTATCTAATTTTGTTTCTAAATCATTTTTATTAATAATTATAATATATTTTTTATTGTTTAATTTATCGAGAAGCATTTCAATATCTTTAGTTAGTTCTTCATTGTTATTTAACATAAAAAGTATTAAATCTGCCTCTTCCATTATTTTTAAACTTTTTTCTACTCCAAGAGCTTCTATTTTATCATCTGTTTCTCTAATTCCTGCTGTATCGATTATATTTAAAATTACGCCATTTATTTTTATTTGACCTTCTACTATATCTCTTGTTGTACCTGCTATATCTGTAACTATTGCTTTTTCTTCTTCTATTAAAGCATTTAATAGTGAACTTTTTCCGACATTTGGTCGACCTATGATTGAAGTTTTGATACCTTCTTTTATTATTTTTCCATTATTTGATTCTTTAATTATTTTAATTATTTGTTCTTTCAAATTTTTAATTTTTGGTATAAGAATTTCAGTTGTTAAAATATCTACATCATCATATTCAGGATAATCTATATTGACATTAATATTTGATATTATTTGTACCATATCATCTCGTAGATCATTTATTAAATTTGATACTTTACCACTTATTTGATTTATAGCCATTTTTCTTTGTACTTCTGTTTTTGCATCTATCATATCCATAACTGCTTCTGCTTCAAGGATATCTATTCTACCATTTAAAAAGGCTCTTTTTGTAAATTCGCCTGGTTCTGCTAGACGACAACCATTTTCTAATAATAATTCTAAAACTTTATTAGTTGGAGCTATTCCTCCATGTGTATTTATTTCTACTATATCTTCCGTTGTAAAGGTTTTTGGAGATTTCATAATTGATACTAATACTTCATCTACTGTGTTTTCTTGTTCATCTATAATATGCCCATAATTAATAGTGTGACTTGATACTTTTGTTAAATCTTTACCTTTAAAAATTTTATTAACTATTTCAATAGAATCTTCTCCACTTACTCTAATAATAGCGATTGCTCCTATTCCACTACTTGTTGCTATTGCACATATTGTATCATTCATAATTTACCTCCTTTTATTCATGTTAAATCAGTTTTTATATTGTATTTTTTATTATATCAATTTTTTTATGGTAAAAAAAGAAATGCTCTTATCTTTTTAGAATTTTACGACAATTAATAAAGAATAGTTACTTTTTTATATATTCTTTTGGATTTATATCCTTTTCTTGAGTATTAATATTTGTATTTAATATTTTTTTAGCTGTATCTCCAAAAAAAGCCTCTTTTTCTCTTTGACTTAATGTCTCTATATCAATTAATTCTAAATATTTAATATTTCTAGATAATACTAAAAACATAATTGGCTTACCTAATTTATCTTTTTTATCAACAATATAAGGAGATACATTAAATCTTAAAAATGTGCTATACAAATAATTACTTTTTTTATTACGCAATCCTTTTATTAATTCACTAATTTCGATATCTTCTAATATTTTTATAGAAGAAGGATTATTTAAGACTTTAATGTTATATGGATTATTTTCTACTAAATCATCATGATAGCTTTTTAAATCTCTCATAACAAAATCGGCATTCTTTAAATAAAATAATAATTCTTCAACAGTTAGTGATAATCCAGTATTAGGCAATTTGTCAGAATCTAAATATTTCAAAGTCAATGCACAATTAAAAAGGAAATTTAAACCATATTTTTTTTGATTAACAAAATTATTTTTAGAGAAAAAACTTCCATCTTTTCCTATTAGCAAAGAATTTACATAGTCATTATAATTATTTTTATTTATAATTTTTTTCATAATCTCTCCTTTTTGACGACTTATTATATCATAAATTAATTTAAAAATAAAGAAAAAAGAAGAATTATTCTTCCTTTGGTTTAATAACTATGTAGCGATTTGGATCTTCTCCTTCACTTTCTGTATAAACATACTTATTATTTGCTAAGGTATTATGAATAATTCTTCTTTCATAGGAATTCATAGAATCCATTTTTACTTCTATTTTTGTTGATATTACTTCTTTTGCTAGTTTTTTGGCTAAAATTTCTAATGATTTTTCTCTTTTTTCTTTGTATTCATTAACATCTAATGTGAATTTATAATTCTGTCCTAATTCTTTATTTAAATGTTGACTTACAATTATAGATAATGCTTTTAAATTTTTTCCGTTTTTACCGATTAATAAAGCATCATTGTCTGAGAATAATATATATTTTGGATTTTCTTCTTTATTTTTTATTTCAATATTTACTTTTAAACCCATCTCTTTTAATAAATTTATTAAAAATTCTTTTATGTATTTAATTATTTGTCTTTTTTCAATAACTTCTATTTCTATTTTTTTACTTTTAAATAATCCACTTTTTGTTGTTTCTACTTCTTTGATTATTAAGTTTTTTTCTAACTCTTGTAGTTCTTCTTTTGCTTTTTGAATAGCTTCTTCTTTTGTTTTTCCTATGTAATTATGCTTTTCCATTTAGATCCTTACTCCTTTTAACTAAGATATTTTGAACAATTGTAAATAAATTAGATGTTACCCAATAAATACCTAATCCTGTTGGCATAAATATTGCTGTTATTACTATCATTACAGACATCATTATTGGCATCATTTTCATTGAAGGATCTTCCATATTACCAGTTGAATTCATTTTAAATGAGAAGAATGTTGTTATAGCAATAATAATCATTATAATAGCATATGAATAGAATGTTCCTGTTGTAATTCCTATAGCAGGTGTTGTTCCTAGCTGTAATCCTAAAAATTTATCTTCAAATATTACAGGTGTTCTTTGAACTGCTTCAAAAAATGCTATAAAAATTGGTAATTGTATAAATGAGAATAAGCAACCTGATAAAGGATTAATTTTATATTTTTGATAAACTGCCATCATTTCTTGATTTTGTTTTATCATAGATTCTTGATCCTGTTTGTTTGCATATTTTTTTTGTAATCTATTTAATTCTGGTTGAGCTTTTTTTATTAATTCAGACTGCATTGCAGTTTTTCTAGTAATAGGAAATGCTATTAATCTTATTATTAAACTTATTAATATTACTGAAATTCCATAATTTCCTATAAATCTTCCTAATACTAATAAGAAAAATGCTAAAGGTTTAACAAAAAAACTTGTCCATAAACCTTCATATTTACCAGATGTTATTTTAAATTTATCACATTCTGGTAATTTTTCTATTTTTACTTTATTCTTCTTATATAATTCTTCTGTTTTTTTATTTGTTGGTCTACAAATTATATTTTCTGTTAATGTTTGCCCTGTTGTTTCATTTTTTACTGGTTTTTTTTCATTATCAGTTAATGTTTTTGTACAACCTGTTGTTAGTAATAACAAAGACATTATAACTATTGCTTTACTTTTTATTGATTTTTTTTTCATTAGTCTACCCTCTCTAGATTTTTTATTTCATTAATTCATTAAAATCTTTTTCTAAATCTGCATATGTTTTATCTAATGCAGTTCTTCTTAATATTATAATATAATCTTTGCTATTAATATATAGTTTTTTATAATTATCTGCTATAGATCTTATTTTTCTTTTATATTTATTACGAAAAACAGCATTACCTAATTTTTTACTTACAGATATTCCATAGCGATCATATGATAAATTATTTGTTTTGTAATGGATAATGAAACTTTTATTTTTCTTACATTTTCCGTTTTTTATGATGTCTTGAAAATCTCGTGTACTTCTAACTATAAATTTTTTTTTCATAAACATCCCCTATTCCTTTATAT
>CAJUTW010000011.1 GCA_910589335.1 uncultured Bacilli bacterium
ACTAAATTTATTGTATATTTAATGTAGTAAATAGTAGAAAATAATAGAAAATATCTATCATAAAGTATCTACCTTTATGAATACCATTTCTATTCATAAATATAATAAAAATATGTAGATTTATCTGAGGAAAATATCTCAAATTTCTACATATTTTTTTTAATTATTTTTTCTTTTTTTGATAACTTCTTCCAAATTCTTGTACAAACCATTCAATTGGTTGCAACTTTGAATTAATTTCAATTTCTCTTCTTTTTATTTCATTCTCTAAATAATAAAGTTGCTTATCTGTAGGATTTTTATCATAACAAGTTTTTAATGCCAATTCTGCAATTATATCAGGACCTCTTCTAATTTCTGAAGTACAGTGACAATAATGAGAAAGCCTCAATCCTTTATGTTCACCACTCATAGCATAATATCCTTTAGGGTAAACTGTTTCAAGTAAATCAGCTAATTTTTTATATTTTCTATTATCAGGATTATTAGATAGATTATTAATTAACATTTGCAATTTATCATTATTTTCTTGACTAATTTCATGTACTCGATATAAAAAAGGATATTTTTTATCTGCAAAATATTCTGCAACTCTATTTCCTGTTAAAAGAGTAGCATAATAAACAATTTTTTCTGCACCTTCTCTTTTTACTCTTAAATCAGAATAATCATTAATATTTTCTTTTATTTTCTCATATAATATAGTTGGTTTATATTTACTTTCTAAAACTTCAACTACTTCACTCAAATTAGAAATTACTTCCAAAAGTTTCTCATCTTTACAACCATTTTCTAATATTTCATTAACTTCATTATAACTAGTTTTCTTTTTACTTTTTACAATTGTATTAAAATACTTTTCATTAACAACATTACCTTCTCTATCTATTTCAAAATAATAACTTCTTGCATACCTAGCCTCATTTGGTAAAAGAGAGGCAACCTTACTAGAAAACTCATATGGAAATATTGGTATTATTTTATTATAATTATCTTTTTCTCTTCTATATCTATTTTTTAAATAAATTGTATGCACTCGACTTATTGCTTCATCAACAATAGCTGATTCATATTCAAAATAACTCAAAACTGATGCAATATGAACACCTAATAGATAATTACCATTTTCTAACTTCCTACAAGATAATGCATCATCTATCTCAACTGTAGAATTTTTATCAATAGTAATTAAATAATCATCAACATACACTCTAGAAGTATCTCTTTCATCACTTTCTGGTACTTTAGCAAACTTTATGCTATCTATAAGATAATTTTCAAAATCTATTTTTATTTTATATTTACTTGCTAAAGTGTTAATATCTATTTTTTCTTCTTTTGATGTCTTCAAATAAGTAATTAAATTTTTCAACCAACTAATCTCATTCTTATATTTTTTAATATTCTTTTTACTAACACTAATTTTAAAAATAAAACTATAAATATCTTTTATTAACTGTTCTTTTTCATTAAATTTTAAATGAAGTTCATCCTTAGTTAAAAATAAAGAAATAATATTTTCATAATATAATTTATTATATTCATCTTTTTCTAAAACACTATCAAAATATCTTATAAGAAAACTATTAATTATAGGTTTACCATTTCCATCTTTTGTATTAACAAAAGATGGAACCTTAGAAATTGCAATTTCTAAATATTCTAAATTTTTAATCTCCTCAATTAAAAAATTAATAAAATTATAGTGTTTAGTTGTTATATTAGAAATTTCATCATTGTAAAATTCTATTTTTTCTTGAACAGATTTTAAGTCATTAGAATCTTTTTCAAAGTCAGATAAATTATTCTTTTTTTCAATTAAAACACGATCTATCTTTTCATAAATTTTCTTTAATTTATAAGTAATATAAGATTTACTAACATCGTCACATTCTTTTAAAATATATATAATATATTCTATTATAGAATGCATATTATGAACTGAGTTTAAAGTAAAGTTTTCCAGTTCTTTATCTAAAATCTTAAAAAGGATTTTAACCATATCATCCGTAGTAATTTTATTATTTATAAATTTTTCATTAATTTTTAAAGCAGATTGATGAATTTGTTCTTTTAAGAATCCTTTTATTTTTTCCATATTAATTTCTCCTATTTTTACTTATTAAAGACACTTCAGTTGTAAGTTGCTTAATTCTTTCTATTATTCTTCTAGCTTTAACTTTATCTACTCCTGATGAAGTTATTCCTAAATGAATTTCTAACTCTTCTAAGGTAAGATTAGAAGTAAAGAAAGTTGGTAAATAATTTTCCATTCTATATTGTAAAATAGGTCCAAGCACTTCATCTCTTGACCAATTACTACAGTTTTCAGCTCCAATATCATCTAATAATAATAAAGGAATTTTTTTAATATAATTAAACTGTTCCTGATAATTAGTTTGAAAAGAAGATTTTAGATTTCTTAAAAATTCTGGATAATAAATCAAAATACTTCTTATTCCCTTTTTAGCCATTTCATTAAATAAAGATGCTATTAAGTAAGTCTTCCCAGATCCAAATGAACCACTCAAATAAATACCTTTTGATTTCTCATTATTTTTATAATTATCCATAAATTCTTTAAAATATTTAATAATTGGTACTCTAGTTTTATCATCTTTATAAATGTTTTTAAAAGAGGCATTTTTAATATCTTTTGGCATTTCAAATAATTCTAAATTTTCTTTGTAAGCTTCTTTTTCTAACTTTTCTTTTAAAAAATCACAAGCATCATAAGAGAAAGTAATAATATTTTTATCAATAATTGGTACATAACAATAACCTTTAACTTTATTTTTACATAAAGATAAATCTTGACATTTAAAACAATTTTTACATTCATTAAAAGCATCTTCTAAATTTGATGTATATTTCATTAAAATATCATCACTAACATTTAATCCTCGAACATAATTTAAAAATTCAGAATCTGCACAAGCATCTTGAAAAGCATGAGTTAAGGCAGTTAAATCAGTTTTGTATAAATCAGTAACTTTTTTCATTTAACCACCACCATTAATTTGATTTTATCTAATTTATTTTAAAATGTCCACATCTTTAACATTTTTTTAATAAAAATATAATTTATTCGTATTCTTTAAAATCAAATAAAATAATCATCAATAAAAATACACTTATTTTAAGTAAAAATAAATTTTTAACTTTTAATAATTCCATAACTAATTATTTTTTCTTATTTTAAAACTATTCAAATCTATTGTTATTGAACCAAATTCTTTTGTACTAAATACCTTAACATTGTATTTATTTAAAAGACTTAAAACTTCATCATGAGGATGATTAAATTTATTATCTCTTCCAGCAGATATTAAAGCTATTTGAGGATTAATTCTTTTTAAGAATAATTCACTTGTACTTGTCCTACTTCCATGATGTCCAACTTTCAAAAAATCTATCTTAGAAATATCATATGTATCTAATATATCTTTTTCTTTTAAAACTCCAGCATCTCCCATAAATAAAAATCTATATCCTTCTATTTCAGTATAAATAACATTACTATTATCATTTTCATTATTATATTCTTTTGTCTGTAAAAAATATAATTTATTTTTATCAATATTTAACTCTTTAATACAAGAATAATACTTTATTTTCTTTTTTTCTAAAACTTTTATTAGTCTTTTTTCTAAATTATTATACTCTCCACAATTAAAAATTACTTTTTCAACCCTAAAATTTTCTATTAATTGAATAGCTTCTCCCATATGATCTGCATCTCCATGAGTTATAATTAAATAATCCAACTTTCCTATACCAAGACTTTTAAAAGCAGGTAAAATTATATTATAAAAAATTTTTCCATCCGCTTCATTATTCTTATAAGAATAAACTCCACCAGTATCAATTAAAATACTTTTCTTATTAAAATGTAATAATATAGAATCTCCTTGACCAATATCCAACATTTTTATATAGGTATTATTAGAAAATAAAGGTATCATAAAATGAAACATTAAAAGAATAAAAAATAATTTTAATAATAATTTTCTTTTCCAAAACAAAAATAAAATTATTATAACTAAATATATTATATAAACTATCATGTTTAATCTTTTAAATATTAACTTTCCAAAAGAAATTTTATTAAGAAAAAGAGAAAGATTTTCTAAAATAATAATAAAAAAATTAAAAATTGGTCTTATTGGCTTTACCAAAGAAGAAATAAGAGCACATGGAAAAATAATAAATGAAATTAAAGGAACAAATAAAATATTATAAAAAATACTTAAGATATTTATTTGATAAAAATTAAATAAACTAATTGGGATACTTACTATAAATGATAAAAAAGATACTTTAAAAAGACTAATTACAAAATTTTTAGATTGTAATTTAAAAGAATATAAAATAAGAGCTAAACTAATTAAAAACGAATACCAAAATCCAACATCAAATATGTAATTAGGATTTATTAATAAACAAACTCCCAATATAAAAATATATAAATTTACTGGCTTAATATAAAAATAATAAATTTTATTTAAAGTAAAAAAAATATAAAACAAAACACCTCTTAAAATAGATGGAGAAAATCCCACTAATAATAAATAGCAACATAAAAAGAAAGATATTATTAAAAATTTCTTCTCTTCATTTAAGGAAAGTTTTTTTAAAATTATGTTTAATATATTAGCAAACATTGTTATATGCATTCCACTAATTGCAAATAAATGACTTATACCATTTTCTTGATAACTTCTTAAAACATTATTTTTTATTAGTGATTTATCTCCCATTAAAAATGTTAAAAGATAAGGATTATTTTGAAAATCATCATATAAAGCTTGTTTAATGAAATAATAAATATTTTTATTTTTATTTAATATTTTTATTTCTTCAGCATCTACAATATAAAAAATATTTTTTCTCTCTAAATATTTTTGATAATTAAAAAGATATTCTGTTGTGTTTTTTGAAGCTCTCTTAAATTCTCCTTTTACTAAAATTCTATCTCCTAAAGTAAATTTTAATTTATTTCCTACTTTAAAATTTATAATGAAATTTTCTTTATTTTTTAAATAAATTACCTGATTATTTTCTTTATAAACTATTTTTGTAACTATTCCTTCAACTAAATTACTTTTTAAAGAATAATTAGAACTTTTAAAAAAAAGCAATCTAAATAAACTAAAAAATAAAATTACTATAATAAAAATTATATATAAAAAATCACAAAGTAATATTTTCCTTAATTTGAGCAAATGTATTTTCTCCTATTCCTGTAACTTTCATTAAATCCTCTATATTTGTAAATCCACCATTCTTTTCTCGGTACGAAATTATATCTTTTGCTTTAGTCTCTCCTATTCCATTTAAAGTCATTAATTCTTCTAAAGTAGCTTTATTAATAGAAATTTTATTTGTAGTATTATTAGCATTATTAATACAAGCATCATTCTTTAATGAATTTTCATCCTTTTGATTACATTTATTTTGAACTAGTTTTTCTTTTTCTTTTGTTTCCTCAAATTTTTTTACTTCTTGTTTAGAGTATATTATAATAACCATCTCATCTATTAATTTTTTACTTAAATTTATTACTGAAGTATCAGCGTTTTCTGTTAAACCTCCAGCCTTATCTATTGCATCAATTACCCTTGCTGAAGTATCAAGTAAATAAATTCCAGGAGCATTAATCTCTCCTTTGACATCAACTTTAACTTCAACTTTTTCATCTTTTATTTCTTTTTTTTCCTTTTTTTCATTTTTAACATCAGCAACTAGAGGTTGTTCTTCAGTAGCATCTAAATTAAAATAAAATGATAAACCACAAGTAATAAATATTATTACAGTTATTATTGAAATTATAATCTGCTTACGATAACGATATCTAAAAGTTATATTCTCACCTCCAATATTATTATTCAAAAAAAAAGAAAGTTTTTCCAAACATTCTTTATTTATTTTATTTTTTTCGTGAGATTTGTTTAATCTTAATTACTTTAGGAACTTCAGCAATTTCTTCATCATCAGCTAAACCATAAATAATTTTTTCTTTTAATCTATTTTCAACATCAAAAATATCATCAGAAACTATTCTCCCACCAGCACATTGGTTATTTCCACCACCATTCATTTCATTCATAATTTTTCCAACATTGACTTTTTTTCCACCACGAGCAGAAATATGAATTGTTTCTTCATCTATATAACCTAATGTGAAAGCTGCATCAATTCCAATAAATTTAAGCATTCTATCAGCTGCTTTAGCATAATCTTCAACATTATAAATAGTTTTTGGCATATTACGATTAATTGTAAAAGAAACTTGAATTGGTGATAAAGTATCCTCACTATATTTTTGAATTACTGTTCCATTTATAATCAAATTACTAATTCTTGCAAAACTTTCAAATTCTTCTAAAAATAAAGCATTAACTTCATCAATATCAGCACCATTTGCAACTAATTTTTTTGCTATGTCAAATGTTTGCGAACTTGTATTAGCTTTAAATCTTTTAGTATCTAAACTTATTCCAGCTAATAAACTATTAGCAACATCAGGAGTATACTTAACTTTAAAATCACTAAGTATTCTACTAACAATTTCAGATGCAGATGAAACAATTAAAGAATTATATTTCATATCAGTAACTATAGTTTCTTCATCTTCACTATGATGATCAATAATTATAACCCTTTTAATTTTATCCAAATTATCTCCAATTGCTACTCTATTCTTTTTATTAACATCTGTTAATATAAGTAATGAACGTGAATTTACAAACTTTTCATACGCCTCTTTTTTTATAAAATTAACAGACGCCTTATGTTTATCAAGTATTCTTTTTACACCTGGTTCTAATTTTTCTCCATCTTCATCAACTATAATATACGCTGCCTTTTTAAAGCTTTTTGCCAAAACATAAAGCCCTATTGCTGAACCAATTGAATCAAAATCTGGATAATTATGACCAATAATAAATACTTGAGAAGCTTTCTTAATTTCAGACTCTAATTTACTTTTTAATTCCTTATAACTCATAATTCGATAGCCTTTCCCCTAAAAATAGCTATATTATACTACAAATTAATATATTTTTCAAGCTCTACTTTAAACTTAAATAATAATCTTCCATTGCTGATTCATGTTTTTTATCTTTAACCTCTACAGATACTTTTAAATAATTTACTTTTTCTACTTCTTTTTCAAGTTCTTCATTAAGACTAGCTTTATCTTTAACAAAATCAAAAAATAAACTACCTCTTATTTTCTTATTTACTTCTAAAAATTTATTATGAATTTGTTGATCATTTTGATAAGCATAATTAGAAGTTGCTATTACATTTTTATTCTTATCAACCAAAGCAAAATTAATTTTTCTAAGATCTAATTTTTTTTCACCTAAATTTTCTATTTCTAAATTTAATTTAACAAAATCCTCAGAAAAATTAACATTTTTTAAATCACTAAAAATTTCCAATTTAGAAGTTACCTTTATTTTTATTTCTGTATCTCTTTCTTTTACTTTTAAAATATCACCTTTTAAAGCAGTATAACCATTATTACTTTTACTATTTAAATTAAAAGCAAATATACAGCCTATAACTATATTAAAAATTATTAAACAACTAATAATTATTATCAATTTATTTCTTTTACTATCATCCATCTTTAAAATAATATCTTTCATATTAACTCACCTTCCATTTAAAAACATATTTTTCATTAATCTAAAAATTATCCTTATAGTTGAAACTATAAAACTATAGCAATATAAATCCTTTAAAACATCTTCTCTTAATGAAAAATAATCTGATTTTACTATAAGTCTATTTTTTAAAGATAATAACTTTAATAAAGGTAAATCTTTATCACTTAAAGTTTCAAATCTTTTTTTCACTTCAGAACAGTTAAATAATTTACAAGCTAAATTCTTAGAAGAGCATCCCTTACTTGTTTGATAAATACACTTTCTACAGCAACCATTACACTCTTGATTTTTATTTTTTCTCTGAACAAAACACTGGTTATTAACAAATCCACATATATTAATAGAAGTATTTTTATTATCAATTATAAAACAGCACATATCATAAATAAAATCTATTCTTTTCTTTCTATTTTTAATGTTTAATCCTTTAATTAAATAATCTATGTTTTCATCTTCCAATATATTTTCTAACTCAAAAAACACATTTTTATATAAAATACTTTTATAAATAAATAATTTTTTAACAAATCTATTATAATCATTTCTATTATTAATAACTATCTTTTTTTTCATCTTTTAACTCATCATACACTCTATTAACTAATTCTTCTATTTCTAAAGAATTTATATATTTACTCCTATTATTAAAACTTCTATTAATATTTTTTTCTTTCCATTTTAATATATCTTCTTTTTTTAATTCATTTATTTTATAACTTTTATTACTACTTTTTAATAACTCTTTAATTAAAGGAAATTCAAAAAAATAATAATTATACATATCATTACTCATAACTCTATGAACTTCTTCATTTTTATAATTATCTTTTAAGATTTTCTTTTTAATTTTAAAATATAAAAATTCATCAAAAATAATATCTATTAATATATGTATATAATAACCTATTATAAAATCTTTTTCATAGTTTTTTTCATTCTTTTGATAAAAAATTTTTAAAGATTGTCTCCATTTATATAAATCTTCTTCTCTAATGTGAGCACTCCACCTTATATTCTTTTCAGCAAAACCATTCAAATTAGGTGTATCTGGAGCAATAAGTCCTAAATAATAATCATAACTATTTTTATTTATTTTTTTACCAATTTCATAACCAACTTTTAAATGTATCATCAAACTAGGCATTTTTTTTACTTCTTTCTTTTAAAATTCCATTTTCAACACTTACACGTTGAACTAAAGTTAAAGATGCTATTAAACATATTGTAAAACTTCCTCCATAACTCATAAAAGGTAATGGTACTCCAGTCATAGGCATTATTCCCATTATTCCCATTAAATTTACAGAAATATGTAAAAATAAATATACTGCAACCCCATAACATATAATAGCTCCTCTATTATTAGGACTACGTCTTCCTATCAAAAGAATTCTAAATATTACAAAAATATACATTAAAATTAGTAATACACCAACAATTACTCCCAATTCTTCTACAATAATTGCAAAAATAAAATCAGTATAAGGTTCTGGTAAATATAAATACTTTTGTGTAGAATTACCGAGCCCAACTCCTGTTAAACCACCATTATTAATTGCAATATAACAATTACATACTTGGTTACCATTATCCAAAATTTTAGAACATGGATTTGAAAAATCAAATCTCTCTAACTGTCTTTCTAATAAAATTCCTTTACCACTTCCAACAATTGCAATAACTCCAAAGAATAGAAGTCCTAATACAATAAAAACAGTTTTATATTTAATCTCTTTAGCTATAGGAACTGCTAAAAATATAACGCCAACAATTGAACAATATATTATAGTTGTTCCAAGATCTGGTTGCAAAAAAATTAAACCAGCTATTCCTAAAGCTATTGCTATTGGAAATAAACTCTTCCCCCAACTATTTAATTCATCTTGATTTTTATCATAATAATAAGCAAAAAAAACTATTGTAATTATTTTTATAAATTCACTTGGTTGAATACTAACAAAACCCAAATCATACCAACTAACAGCTTGGTTTTTAGCACTACCTATCACTAATAAAAATGCTAAACTTATTGTCGTAATAATTAATAATCCCCATGAAAAAAATCCATAAGACCGTGTATTAAATTTAATCATTACAAGTGAAAAAACAAAACCAACAACTAAAAATATTGCTTGTTTAATAAAATAATTATAAGGACTCACTTTATAAGTCATATATGCTGTAACATTAGATGCTGAAAACACCATAATTAGACCAAAAATAAAAAGCAATATAGTGACAATAAGTAGCGATTTATCTAAATATTTAAATATCTTCTTCATAATTTTCCCTTTTCAAATTAAACTATTTTTCTATTATAAATAATAATAACACAAATTTAAAAAAATTTATAGTTTATTATTTTTAGTTCCACTAATTCATTAACATTTTTCATATTTTTACATATTTTATATTAGATTAGTAAAGGAGGATATCTATGTATTACTATGGCAGTGGTTCAAGTTGTTGCGGACCACAAAATTATTATCCTGTTAACTGTGGTAGTAACAATAACTCTAGATCTAACTATGCAATTGTTTTAGTATTATTTATTTTACTTGTTATTATCATTGGATGTAGATGGGGTAACTAAAATTAGAACGCTAAAAAAGCGTTCTTTTTATTTGCAATAAAAAAAATTTTAGATATAATAATTACTCAGGTGATTACTATGGAAGAAAATTATTTATTAGCCAAAAAAATTGTATCAAAAAGATTTGATGAAGATAATAAATTTTATCCATTTTTTGTACTAGCTATTTATGGAGAATTAACAGTCTTTAAAAATTATAAAGATTTTATCGAAGAAATTTTTGATAACGTTTTAATTATCATTAGTAATAAAACAATTAATAATACTATGCTTGAAAACAACTTAGACCCTGAAGCATTTTTTAATAATGATAATTCAAATGAAGAAATATACAAAACAGAAGCCATCTCTTATTGTGGATATGATTGCGATTTTGATGGAGAAAAATTAAAAGCTGTAAAAACAGATCCCTTTATAATTTGTACAACTTTTTATAACAATTCATGGGAACACCTTTTAGCAGCTTTCATTCATGAATTTTCTCACATAATAAAAGGAGCAATTAATGGATGTCACATATCTAAAGATAAAAATTATTCTATATTTACAACAAGATGTGGTCTTTCTATATTTAAATTAATATACGATAAAAATAAAAACGAATTCAGTCAAAATGTCTCTTATGAAATACTAGATGAAGTAATAAATTGTGCTCATACAAATGATATAATAAATGAAATACTTGCTATTAAAGATATCATTCCAGACCAAGAAATTTCTAATTTCTTAGAAATATTAAATAAAAGATATCTAGAAGATACAGGTTATGAAAGAGCTAGTAATTCGTTTAAACCACTATGGAGAAATAATACCTTTAAAACTCTTATAAATAATAATATTGTTTTAGGAAATATTAATTTAATAGAAGAAGAATTTAATAAAATTTTAGGATTTAATTCTTTAGAAAAATTAAATGAATTACTTTTAAAAATTGATGAGTTAGATTATTCTAATTTAAATCACAGTAAAGAAATGAAAAAAATTAAAAATATTATTATACAAATGATTCAAGATTTTAATCAAAAAACAAAAGTTCATATTAAAAGATAGACTTTTCAAAAAATACTTTATTTGATAAAATAGAAAAAGTTGAGGTGGTATTAGTGTTAAGAACAAAAGATATTATAGATGAAAAAGATAAAAGATTAAGAGTAAAAAGTAAAGAAGTAATTTTTCCATTAACGAAAGAAGATAAAAAACTTATAGAAACTATGAAAGAATATCTACAAAATAGTCAAATTGATGAATTAGCTGAAAAATATGATTTAAGACCAGGAATGGGCTTATCTGCTATTCAACTAGGTATTGCAAAAAGATATTTTGTTGTAGTTAATGAACTAGATGATAATGAGTTTGAAACTTATGTTCTTATCAATCCTAAAATGATAAGTAACTCTGTAGAACAAATTTATGTTGCTGATGGAGAAGGATGCTTAAGTGTAAATCGTCCAGTTGAAGGAATTATACCAAGATATGCAAGAGTTACCATGGAAGCTTATGATACCGAAGGTAGAAAAATACATGTTCGTGCTCGTGAAGAATTAGCTATTTGTTTTCAACATGAACTTGATCATTTAAATGGTATTTTATTTACAGATCATATTGATCCTAAAAATCCATTTAAAGGACAAGATTCAATGAGAGCAATTTAAAAAAGAATCATGCGATTCTCTTTTTTTAGTATAAAAATTTATTCTTTAAAACTTTTTGAACTCTATTTAAACTACTTTCAAATGTAGTATCAAAATATTCTAAAAATTCTTCAACCGTTTTTTTAGCATCAAAAATATTTTGAATATTACTAATCATTTCTTTTTTTATTAAAGTATTTGAATTTAAATAAATTAAAGAAAGATTTAATGCTTTTAAATTTGATTCAACATAAGTACTAATTAAAATAATTTCATCTTGTAACTTTTCTGTTTGATAAGTAACAAATCCTTCTTCATTTGATAAATTCTTCATACTTAATTGCTTTAAATATAATATATCTTTTAATAAATGTTTCATTCTATTAAAAATCTGTCTTAAATGTTTTCCTGATAAAGAAGTATTTTCTACAAATTGAAGTGTCTCTAATAATATAGGTAAAACTTCTATATTTGTAAAATAATTTAATACTCCAGCCTCCATCTCTTGTGTATGTGTAATTTCATGAGTAACTTTACAAGATGAAAATTCTGTAATATCTTTGTTTATTTTTATTTGCTTATAAAACCATTTTAAAGAATTATAATACATAAAAATAGCATCAACACAACTTCTTTCTTCACTAGTTTTTACAATTGGTATTTCATAAGGATCTACTAAAGTAGTATAACAATTATTCCCTCTACTCATATCAATATACCCAATATTATGAAGATTAAAATAAGCTTTCATAAATTGCTGAGATTCTTCAATTACTTTAGAAAAAGTAATATTTAAAGGCATACATTGAAAATTAATAATTTTATTTGGAATATTATCTAATAAATCAATTAATTTTTCAAGTTCTTCTAATGGTTTATTTGATAATTTAAATTTTAAAACTTTAATCGATTTAGATAAGGAATTTTGTTGTATCATATAAACCACCTTTTTATTTTTTTAAAACATCTTTAATAAATAATTCACTACCATCTTCTAAATTAATATTATAATTATCTAATAACTCTTCTAAATAATTCTTACTATCAAAAATATTTTGAATAAAATCTTTAATATCACACTGAGTACTTTTATTAGAATTAATATAAACATCTAAAAGTTGTAAAGCTTTTAAAACCGATTCAATATGCATAGTATAAATAAACTGCAAACTTTCATTTAAAGACTTTTCTTGTTCATTTTTCAATAACCTAATTATTTCAGTAGAGATTTCTTTATATCGTATTACTTTTTCTACTTCAACATTACTTTTTAATGAATCATTTTCTAAATGATATAACATATTAATAAATATTGGTAAAACTTCATAATTATAATATGATTTCATTGCTCCTTTTATAGAATTTAATTGTCCATGAGTAATTTCATGAATAATAATTGAAGGTGTAAAACAAGTCATTATTCTAGAAATTAACATTCTAGAAAAAATTGTCTTAGTATTTGTAAAAAATTCTTCAATTGGTTGATTAATTCCTAATTCTAAAAGATATCCAAACCAAAAATCTTCATCAATTAATGAAATTGGTAAAGAAAAAGGCTCAATAAAACTACCAAATTTATTATATTCTTCTATAAAGGCATTTTTCTCTAAATGTTTATTTTTATGAAAAAAATCTGAATAAGCCTTCTCATCACTAAAATATATTTTATGAAGTTTAAAATGCTTTTTCATAAAATCTTCTGCTTGTGATTTAGCTAAATCTAAATCATAAATTTTAGGAATATTCAAATTAATTTTCCCTTTTAGAAATTCTTTTGCTGCTGAAAATAATCCCTCATCTGGAAGTATTACTCTATATTCTCTATCATAACCATGTTGTAATATTTTTATATCTACATCCGAAAACATAATAATCCCTTCATTTAAGTTCTTATTTTAACATATTTTTTATTATAAATAAAGAAAAACTTAAGTCTATACAGAACTTAAGTATTATAAAATATCTAAATGATCTTCTAATTTAACACTTACTAACTTTGAAACTCCCGACTCTTGCATCGTAATACCATAAAGAGTATTAGCATATTCCATAGTTTTCTTTTTATGTGTAATTATCAAAAATTGAGTTTTATCTTTATAATTATTTAAATATTTACCAAACTGATTAACATTTGCTTCATCTAATGCAGCTTCAACTTCATCAAACAAACAAAAAGGTACTGTTCTAACATTTAGTATAGCAAACAATAAACTTATTGCCGTTAGAGTTTTTTCTCCACCTGACAATAATGAAATAGTTGTTAATTTTTTACCTGGAGGAGAAGCTACTATATCTATTCCAGTTGTTAATAAATCAGCCTCATTAGTCAATCTTAAATCAGCATTTCCCCCTTTAAATAATTCCTTAAAAACACTTCTAAATTCATCACGAATCATAATAAAAGTATTTTTAAACTCTTCTTTCATTACTTCATCCATTTCATTCATAATCTCTAATAAACTTTTTTCTGCACTTATTAAATCTTCTTTTTGATTTGTTAAAAATACATATCTAGAATTAACTCTTTCATATTCATCTATCGCAGCTAAATTAACCATACCTATTCTTTTAATATTTGCTTTATATTTATTTACTTTAGATCGAGCTTCTTCTACTTCTAAATCTAGAATATATTCACTCCTTGCTCTTTCATAAGTTAGCTCATAATCTCTTGCCAAAATATTAAGCATATTATCTAATTTAACATCATTTCTATTTATAAGAATTTCTAACTCTCTTGCTTCTTTCTCTAAATTTCGTAAATTATTATTTTTCATTTTTTCTAGTGCTTGACTTTCTTCTATTTCTCTTTTTAAATTTTCTATATTTAAATCAAGACTTGCAAGATTCATTTCAATTTTTTCTTTATAAGCTATCTTTTCATGATATAACTTAATTAATTCTTCTTCTTTTTGACTTATAGAATTATTACTAATTAACTCTAAAGACTCATACTCTTTAGTAATAGTAAGTAATTTTTCTTTAATAGAAGTTAATTCTTCTTTTTTAGTATCATATTTCTCTTTTAAAGTAACTTTTGCTTTAGAAATTTCAAATAATTTCTCTTCAATAAGAGATATTTCTTTATTATTTTCTTCTATTTCTTTACTAATTTCTTCTTCTTCTTTTTTTAATAAAAGTAGTTTTTCTTCTAAATGTTTTAACTCCTGTTTAAGAATAATTACACTTTTACCAATAAAAGTTGACCCACCTGTTAAAGAACCACCTACATTTACAACATCACCATCTAAAGTTACAATTTTATATTTTGCATTAATTAAATGTGAAATTCTAGTAGCTGCCTCTATATCAGTAACAACTAATACCATACCTAACTGATTTTTTACAATAGAAGTAAATTGACTATTAAAAGAAACCAAGTCAGATAATACTCCTAAAAAATCATTACTGTTTTTTAAAATATTTAAACTTCCATAATCAACATATCTTTCTTTTATAACAGTTAAAGGAAAAAAAGTAGCTCTACCTAAATGATTATCTTTTAAATAATTAATTGCTCTTTTAGCTGCTTCTTCATCTTTTGTTATAACAAAATTTTTACAACTGGAAATTGCAGTATTTAAAGCCTTTGTAAATTTCTCATCGATTGTTAATATCTGTCCTATAGTATTATAAATTCCTGTTAATTGAGAATTATTAAGAACTTTTCTTACACTATTAGGTAAATCTTGTCCTTCTTCTATTTCTATTTTTAAACTATTTATTTTTTGTTTAGTAGAAATAATATCTTGATTATGTTTTGTATAATCATTAACTAACATATTCTTTTTAGATTTACTATTTTGTAATCTTTTTTCTACTTCTATCGCTTCATTTTCTTTTACAGTTGAATCTTTAATTATAACTTTAATATCTTCATCAACAATTAAAATATTACCTGATAATTTTTCACGTTCTTCAATTAGTGATCTAACTTCTTTTTTTATTTCATTTTCTTCTTTAGAAGTTTTACTTCTTTCTATTAAAAGCTTTCTTTCACTATCAATCTTTTCTTTCTCTTCAGTAACTTTTAGCAATTCTTGACTTAATTGTTTTTTTTCCAATTCTAATTTTTCAAGAGAAGAACTCTTTTCAATACTAATAACATCATATTTACTTGTATCACTTGAAATAGTTACAATTTCTTTATCTATCTTTTCTTTTTTTAATTTACTAGTTTCTTGTTCATTATTTATATTTTCAATATCATAAGCAAGTAATGCAACTTCGTATTTATCAAGTCCTTTTTTATTTTCTAAATATTCTTTTGCTTTTTCACTTTGTTCTTTTAATGGACCAACTTGTAATTCTAACTCAGAAATAATATCATTAACACGTTCAATATTAGAATGTGTTCTATCTAATTTTCGAAGAGCTTCTTCTTTTCTTTTTTTATATTTTATTATCCCAGATGCTTCTTCAAAAATAACTCTTCTATCTTGTGAAGAGTTACTTAAAATTTTATCAACTTCTCCTTGTGAAATAATATTAAAAGACTCTCTTCCCATTCCCGTATCCATTAAAAGATTATTAATATCTTTTAAACGACATTTTTCATTATTTAAATAATATTCATTTTCTCCACTACGATAAACTCGTCTTTTTATAGAAACTTCTGAATAAGGAATATTTAAATAATGATCATTATTATCAAATATTAACTCTACACTAGCAACATTTAAAGGATTTCTACTTTTACTACCAGAAAATATTACATCAGACATAGAGCCATCGCCTCTTAAAGACTTAACTGATTGTTCTCCAAGAACCCATCTAACCGCATCAACAACATTACTCTTACCAGAACCATTAGGACCAACTATACAAGTTATTTTTCCATCTAATTTTATTTCTATTTTATCAGCAAAAGACTTAAACCCACTTGTTACAATACCTTTTAAATACATAAGCTTCACCCTATTTAAAATTATACTATAAATAAAGGCTAAACTCAATAAATATTAATATTCATTTCCTTCTCTAATTACACTATCTAAAGAAATAACATTATACCCTTTCTTTAATAAATAATCTATTGTAGGAGACAATTCTTTTATAACATAATTATTTACTTCCAAAGAAACAATAATTGAATTCGATAAATTATTCTTTATCTCTTTATAAATATCTTTTTTAAGAACCAAAGTCGGTTTAACTGTATGAAGTTTAAGTTTTTTGCAAGTATTTAAAATATTATCATTATTTTCCACTGTATAACAATATTTTGAATTTTTATTAGTAATTGAATTTAAATATGAAATCGAAGTTTTAATAAAAGTTTCTTCAAATTGATTATTATAACTTAAAATTTCTAATTCATGATTTTTAATATTTTTAATTGTATTTATATTCTTTTCAAGATAAGATCCATCTAAGAAAAAAGTTGCAGTTACATTTTTCTTATCTAATATATTTAAAATTGTTTCTATATTTTCATTTTCTTTAACTGTAAAAACTAGTGAAATATTTCTATTATTTTTATTTCCACTAACAATATATTTATCATAATTATCTTTAATTGAAATAACAGGTTTTAAATCCTTTAACGCTGTTAAAGATTCATTATATGTTCCGTAACGTTTCATTTTATTATAAGATTTTTCATAATCAATGGTTTTACCATTCTTACCAGATATAATATTATCACCAACTATTTGAGCATCAATTGGAGAAATTGTATATTTTTCTTCTGTATTTTTTATCTCTTTCATAATAGGATCTGCATTTTTTAAAATTGCTACAGACTTATTTGTGTAATAAAAACTTAAAACTAAAAACAAAATAATTATAATTGGACTTATTAATTTTTTCAAAAATATCACCTAAAAAAGTATATGAAAAAAAAGCTCATTTCTGAACTTTTTATTTAATCGATTTTTTTCTTTTTCTTTTCACTTTTTTTAGGAAGAGCTTCTTTTCTTGAAAAGTTTTGCCTTCCTTTTTTATCAGTACCTAAAGCTTTGACAATTATTTCATCTCCTACTTTAACTTCATCTCCTGCTTTTTCTACTCTCTCATGCGCAAGTTGTGAAACATGAACCATTCCTTCACAACCTGGCCACAATTCTACAAAACATCCAAAATCTTCTACTTTTACAACTTTAGCCTCATAAATTTTTCCAACTTCTACTTCTCTAACAACCTCTTCAATCATTTTACGAGTTCTATCAATTATTTCTTTATCACTATGATAAATAATAACACGTCCATCATCTTCAAGTTCAACTTTAACCGCATTAATATTTGTAACTTCAGTAACATTAGAAGCCTCACAAATAATTTTAGTAATCATCTCCCCACCACGGCCAATTACATCTTTTATTTTAGCTGGATTAATAGTAAATGTAAGCATCTTAGGAGCATATTTTGAAACCTCACTACGTGGTTCTTTTATTTGTTTTTTAATTACTTTCAAAATCTCTAATCTGGCTTTCTTTGCTTGTTCTAAAGCTTCTTTTAAAATAGCTTCTGTTATACCACTTATTTTAATATCCATCTGAAGAGCAGTAATACCATATTCTGTACCAGCAACTTTAAAATCCATATCCCCTAAATGGTCTTCCATACCTTGTATATCTGTTAAAATTGTATATTTATCTTCATGTGTAATTAATCCCATAGCAATTCCCGCAACAGGAGCTTTAATTGGAACACCAGCTGCCATTAATGACATACAACCTGCACAAATACTTGCCTGAGATGAAGATCCATTTGACTCTAAAATCTCAGAAACTACTCGAATAGTATATGGAAATTCTTCTTCACTTGGAATTACTCCAGCTAATGCTTTTTCTCCTAAAGCTCCATGTCCAATCTCACGGCGTCCTGGAGCTCCATATCTTCCAGTCTCACCTACTGAAAACTGAGGAAAATTATAATGTAACATAAATCTTTTTTGATCTTCTAAACTTAAACCATCTATTATTTGATGTTCATTTAAAGCACCTAAAGTTGTTATAGATAAACTTTGAGTTTCCCCACGAGTAAATAACGCTGAACCATGTGTTCTTGGTAAAATATCAATATCTGTTGATAACTTTCTAATTTCATCCATCTTACGTCCATCTGCACGTAATTTTTCTTTAACAACAATACTTCTAAATAAATCGTATTCGATATCTGAAACAACCATATTAACTTTTACAAGCAATTCTTTTAATTCTTGTTCTTTTAAAATTTCTTCATTTTCTTTAGTGAATAATTCAATCATCTCTTCTTTTATGTTATCAATCGCTGTATATTTTTTTAATTTATCTTTAATTCTAAGAGCTTTATCCATTTTTTTAGAAATAAGCTTTGTAATTCTATCTACTAATTCACTATCAGGTGTAAGAGTTTCATATTCCATTTTCTCTTCACCTATCTCTTTAATTATCTTCTCTTGGAATTTTATAAGTTCTTTTATTGCTTTATGCCCATACATTAAAGCCTCTAACATAATATCTTCTTCTACTTGCTTTGCACTAGACTCTACCATATTAATAGCAGACTTAGTACCAGCTACTGTAAGTTCAAGTTCTGATATTTCTAATTCCTCTGGAGTTGGATTAATTACAAATTTCCCATTAACTCTTCCAACTTTAACACCAGCTATTGGACCATTAAAAGGAATTTTTGAAATAGAAGTTGCTAAACTTGACGCAAACATCGCAGTAAGTTCAGGTGAACAATCTTGATCTACTGATAAAACTGTCGAAATAATTTGTACTTCATTTTTAAACCCTTCTGGAAAAAGTGGACGCATTGGTCTATCAATCATACGAGCAGCAAGTGTTGCCGCCTCACTTGGACGTCCCTCTCTTTTTATAAATCCACCTGGTATTTTTCCAACTGAATATAACTTTTCTTGATAATTAACTGTCAATGGAAAAAAATCCGATAATAAATTAGCATTTTTAGATACAACAGCTGCTGTTAAAACAACTGTATCATTATATCTTACTAAAACAGCTCCATCAGCTTGTTTAGCCATCTCCCCATGCTCTACAATTATCTTTCTTCCATGAAAATCTAATTCAAATTTTTTCTTTTTCATAATAATTCCTTCTTTCTTAAAATCTTCTTCGTTATATTGATAGTATCTTTCGAAAAATTTTTTTCAATTAAATATTCTATTTATTGGTACTAAACTATCATAAGACCTACTCATATAATAATTCATTAATTCCAACAATATACTAAATAATTTCTCATATATCACTTCAAAAATATAAAAAAAGACACTAAAAATAAGTGTCTACTTTCTTAAACCTAATTTTTTAATTACTTCACGATAACTTTGAATATCTTTCTTAGCTAAGTATTGTAACATATTTCTACGTTGTCCAACTTTCTTAAGAAGACCTCTACGTGAATGAAAATCGTGAATATGTACTTTTAAATGTTCAGTTAATTCATTTATTTCTTTTGTAAGAATAGCAATTTGAACTTCTGCTGAACCAGTATCTTTTTCACTTTTAGCAAACTCTTTAATTATTTCTTGTTTTACTTCTTTTGTTAATGCCATATTAACACTTCCTTTCATTATTATTCACCATTACTAAGTAAAAAGTCGGAAATTCTTTCAACCTGGTATTGGTAAGTACTAGTATTATACTATTATTTAATTATTTATGCAATACCTATTTTAAATAAACTAATTTTATGATATTGTTATTATGGTGATTAATTTGAAAGAATATGAAAAAATAATAAAATCAATAATAAAAGGATTTTTAGTATACTCACTTTTTAAATTAAGTGTCTATTTTCAATATATACCAATTATTTTATTTAAAATAGACATTAATTCTATAAGTAACAAAACCCAAGTAATTTTATCAACATTTTCAAGTATCATAGTTTTAATACTTTTAACACTTATCTATTATAAATCATTAAAGGAAGAATTTAAAATATTTAAAAATAATTTTTTAAAAAACATTGATATTGGATTTAAATGCTGGATTATCGGACTATTAATAATGATTACTTCAAATTTAATTTTATTAACCATCTTTAAAGCAGGTGGTGCTAATAATGAAAATATAGTTCAAACTATGATTAAAGCTTTACCATGGCTGATGATAATTGATACTGGTTTAATAGCTCCTTTTAATGAAGAAATAGTTTTTCGAAAAACTTTAAAAGATATTTTCACAAATAAATGGATTTTTGTTATTGTATCATTCTTAATTTTTGGAAGTATTCACGTTATAGGTAGTGCTACTACTTTAACTGATTATTTGTATATTATTCCATATGGTGCTTTAGGTGGAGCATTTGCCTATGCTTATTATAAAACAGATACTGTTTTCACATCAATTTTTCTTCATATGTTCCATAACACCACGTTAACATTACTTTCTATATTTTTATAAATTACAAAGTTAATGACTGTATCTTTTAGAACAATCCTTTTTTATTAATTATAATTCTTCTACATAATATAGACTATTTGCAGTACTATTAACAGATTGTAATTATGCAAATTTCATACCTTATTACATAATAATTCTTTTTATAAAATTAAAACTTCTTTTGATTTAATACATCTAATTATAAAAAAAAATACTTATGACTCATATTTTCTTTTATATATAACAAAAAATATGTAGAATTAATTGAAATTTTATTTCAAGTTTCTACATATTTTTATTTAATTTTTTATATTTCCTCTTTTAACAGCTTTATCTATTAAAGCAACTGGAATACAAATTATAAATTGAATTACTAAAGTTAAAAGATATCCTTCCCAAAAATTATCCAAAACAATCAGATTTAAATATATCAATGTGTAAAACATATAATAAACAATTAATGCAAACATATAATTTAAAAATATCATTATTCTTGGTGATTTAGTATTATTAAGTAAAAAAATATAAATTGTTAAGTTTACAAATTGACTAGTAACATAAGCACAAAACTCTCCACTTAAACTTGATAAAGTAATTGTTTTTCCCATAGCAAAAGCCATCACAACTGGAAAACAAACAGAAATAACTCCTGATATTGAAATAGCAGCAATTGTTTTTTTATAGTCATATTTTTTAGTAATATAATTTGCTAAAAAATAAACAAGTGGTAGCAAAAATACAGAATATGTTAAATAAACTCCAAAAATTTTAAAATTATAACTTTTTAGAGATTCAATAAGTATAACTAATGTTGTTAATAGTAAAATATACATCCAACAGTCATTATATATTATTTCATCTTTTTTCTTCTTTTTTTTAGCACTAGTAGCCATTAATTTCACCCTCTTTATTTTATACTATAATATTATAACATTATTAATTAAATTACAAGAAAAAGCTAATATCAAAAAACTATTTTTTCTCATTAATTTCTTCAATTATCTTTTCTATATGTTCCCCATAAGCAATTGAAGTATCATAAATAAATTTTAATTCAGGAGTATGTCTAATATCTACTCTTTCAGCTAATTTTGTTCTAATAAAAGATGCTGCCTTACCTAAAGCTTCTTTTGTAGATTCTTTTTTCGCATCATCCAAAACAGTATAATATACTTTTGCAAAACTAAGATCACTTGTAGTATCAACACCAGTAATAGTAACAAACTTTATATCATCATCTTTTATCTCAGTCATAAGTATCATACTAATCTCTTCTTGAAAAGCATGATTTAATCTTTCAATTTTAATATTTGCCATTTTAATCAAATCCTTTCATACTACTAGTATAACAAATATTTAAATAAATATCTATTACTAATATTTTATTGACTATCAAAAAAAATTTTATATAATAAAGAAAAGGAAGTGGTAAAATGAATAAATTTCAAGCTGTAGCTTTAGCTATAAAAGATGGAGATATAAATAGAAAAAATTATTTTAAAGAAAAAATCAAAAATGAACTAAAAAAATATTTACAAGAACCAACAGATGAACAATTAGAAAGACTATTAATGGAAGCAACAAATGAATTTATCAATAAAAATATAGAATCATCATATCTTTTTTATTGTCAAAGCTATATATTAACTAAATTAGAAAAAATAAATAACATACATTTTGAAGCAAATGATTTATTTACAAAACAAGAAATGATTATTATGACTCTATATTTAAATGATGAGATAATATTAAAAGAAGCCATTGCAAAAAAATTAGGAATTTCTCCTTTTGATGTTAATAACACAATTTATAAAGCGAAAAACTATTACTCTGAAAATAGAAATCAAATTACAGATTTATTTCCAAATTTTAAAAAAACAATTGAAAAAAAAGAAAAACTAAATAATATTATAAAAAATAAAAAAAATATCAAAAGAAAAGATATAGAATTATTAGGATATTTTACTGGACAAATAAATAACATTTGTCTAGATATTGAAGAATTAGCAGAACAAAATTTTACTTCCAAAGAAGAAATGGAAAAAAATTTAGCAAAAATATTTATTTCACTAAAAGATAACAATATTTACTCTTATATATTAAGAGAGTTTCCATATATTGAAGAAATGTTAATAATTAAAGCTAAATATCTAAATTTAACTCCTAAAGACTTCTTACCAAAAGATGTTGCTGCAAAATATAAAGAACTAGAAAAACAAAAAACAAAAAATAAAAAATTAGAAAGAACATCTCCACCAAAAGATAAAAAAGAAAAAGATTCAACTAATTCAGTAAATTTAAATGTAACAAAAGAACCATCTAATGTAAAAATTAATCGAAATAAACAAAAATATTCTAAAAAAGCTAAATTATATGCAGATTTTTTACGTGATGTTTACCAAAAAAAAGAAGACAATACTTATAGAACTATAAGCGAATTAGCTGAGAAACATAATATTCATAAACAAACAGTATTTTTCAGGAAAAAGAACTTTATTGAAAATTTAGAAAAGAACAAACAATTACAAGAAGAAGTTTTAAATGAATATCCTACACTTTATACTGATAAAGAAATCTATATAAAAAATATTAATGAAAATAAAGATGAATTTAATCTATTAGATGATATTGATAGTGTTGTAACATTTTGTAAAAATATTTTTCAAACAAAGATAAACGATAACTTCCTAAGTTATAAGAGTCTTGCAAGATTATATAATATAGATTATTCTCTTTTTATCAAAGAAAAGAAAGCTATTTTTAAACTTTTAGAAAAAGATAAAAGTTTTTTAACGAAAATATTAAATAAATACCCACAATTATTAAAAGAAAAACAAATATATGAAGCAGATAGCAACAAAATCCAATTTTATCCTGAAAGAATAGAAGAATATGTTGCAATCTTAAAAAATTATTATGAAGAAAATAATGATGGTAGTTATAATAGACTAATAGATGTTGCTAACATAGATAATAGCACTATATCAAATATAAATGCTAAAAAAAGAAAAATATTAAATTTAATAAATACTGACAATAATATAAAACAACAAACACTTAATCTATACCCAACTTTATTTGAAGATATTGCAATAAAAAAAGCAGTCATATCTCATAAAAAAAATAAAATAAATACTATTGATAATCAGTTAGCTAAAAATATTGCTGAAAGATACTCGAAATTTTTAAAAAGTATTTATCAAGAAGAAGAAAACCATATTCCATTAAAATTTCATCTTACTTCTTTAAATTGTACAATGACAGAATTTTTAAAGAAAATAAAAAAGATTTTGAATATTATAAAAAATGAAAAAGAAGTAAGAAAACATTTTAATAAACTATATCCTTTATTCAATGAAGATATGGAAAAATATATGAAGAAAGAAAATAATTATACTAGAATAAATTTAGAAGTTAAAAAAGCTCCTCAATATGCTAAGTTCTTAAAAATACTTCTAAAGAAAAATAATAATGGTAATTATTCACCTAACTCTATTTTATTAAATATTGTTAAAGAATTAAACTTTAGAAACTTAATATCAGCAAAAAATACTATTTTTCGTGAAATAGACAATAACAAAAACTTACAAGCTGAAATAATCAGATTATATCCAACTTATTTAAAAGATAGAAAAGAATATGAAGACTATCTAGAAACATTAAATCAATTAACTACTAATGAGAAAAAAACATCAACTAATAAAACAAACAATTCCAAAATAAGTGATTTAGAATTTTTAAAATTAATTCTTAAAAAGAAAAAAGATAACAAATATTATACTAATAAAGATCTTACTTCTTTGTTAGGGTACAGTAACTCAGCCATATCCTTAAAAAGAATTAAACTATTAGAAAAACTAAATAATGATGAAAAATTTAGAAACTATATTATAAAAAATTATGAAGAAGTACTAGAAGATTTACAAGTTTATAAAAAAGAAAGTCAATATGAAATTCCTATTGAAGTTCAATATAGTAAGTTTTTAAAACTAATTTATCAGAAAAAAGAAGATGGAACATATAGAAGTACTGAAGAACTTCTTGAAATATTAAATCTTAACTATAATAATTTTCATACAAAAAAATCTACATTATTAAAAAAATTAGATTTAAATCAAGAATTAAAAAATAAAATTATTAATATATATCCAAGTTTAATAGAAGATATAAAAAATTATAAAAACTTTGAAAGCACTACTTTAAATGAAAAAGAAACAGAAGTTGCAGAATTATTATTAACAGATAAAACTAGAAAAATTATTACTTATAGAGAAATGGCCAAAGATTTAAATACCACACCTTCATATTTATTAACACTTGAAAATAATGCTTTATTTAAAATAAGTCATAATCCTAATTTAGAAAAAGATTATCCAACTGCAAAAATAGAACACACTATCAGAAGTAAAGCACCAAGAAAAGCAATTTCTATTAGTCAAAAAGATTTAGAAGCTATACGTATTAATAGTCAAAAACTTGAAAATAATAATGTAAATGAAAATTCTAAAAATGCATTATTAGAAGGAATTAAAGCATTAGAAAAATCAATTTATAAAGATTATGTTTCACTATGTGATTATAAACATAAAGCCATGCTTACTTTAAGATTAGGTTTCTTTAATCGAACTATCTTTAGTAATGAAGATGTAGCTAAACTTTTTGAGGTTTCAAAAGAAGAAGTAGAATTGATTACTAGTGAATGTCTAAAATTATGTATTAGTGATAAAGATAATAAAATTAAAAATTTAAATAAAAAACTTTAATCTTTTAAACAAAAACAAAACAGTCATTATTATGACTGTTTTGTTTTCTTAAAATCTTTTTTTAAAATTAATTGATTATTTAAGGATATATCTGAAAACTTTTCCATAAATTTAATATCCATATACTCCTCTGGTAAAAATTCATGTAAAGAAGCATCATATACTTTTTCTAATACAAAACCATCTTCTACACACTTAAAAATTGCTATAGTTGTATTATCATCTGATATTCTTACTAATTCAGAAAACAAAGTTTTATATTCAGAAAAATTTATCTTGGTTAAGTGATGTTCTCTAATACCTATACTAGAACTTTCTACATATCTAACTGTTACTATAAAATCATCATTTTCTTTTGATACTTCTAATAATGAATTTTCATTTACATACTCTTCCTCTATTATTTGTCTATTTTGATCATCTCTAATTGTTGCTTTCATAATCTATCTTTTTATTTCTACAAGTTCGTAGACTTCAATTACATCTCCTTCTTTATAATCTTGACAATTTTCTAAAGTAATACCACAATCCATATCCTTTTTAACTTCTTTTACTTGATCTTTTTCATGTTGAAGAGTTTTAACAGCTCCATTATAAACTATAACATCATCTCTTACTATTCGAGCTTTTAAATTATGTTTAATTATACCACTTGTAACATGACAACCAGCAATTAATCCAACTTTTGAAAACTTAAATAATTGTCTAATTTCAGCAGTACCAACCACTTTTTCTTCAAATTCAGGATCTAACATACCTTTCATTGCAGCTTCCATATCTTCAACAGCCTTATAAATTATATCATAAGTTTTTATTTCAATTCCATATTGCTTAGCAGTATCTATAGTTGCTACACTACCACGAACATTAAAACCAATAATTATTGCATTAGAAGCTGAAGCTAAAACAACATCACTTTCTGTAATTGCTCCTACTCCTCCACGAATTACTGTAACTTTAACACCCTCAATAGATATTTTTTCAAGAGCACTTCTAACAGCCTCTAAAGAACCATTAACATCTGCCTTTAAAACTACTTTAATTTCTTTAACTCCTTCTTGAATCTTTCCAAATAAATCATCTAAAGTCATTCCACTAAAGTTTGTATCTTTTTCTTTTGAACGTAATTCTCTTTCTTTTGCAATCTCCTTAGCTTGTTTTTCCGATTCAAATGCCATAAATTTATCTCCAGCACTAGGTACTTCTGATATACCAGTTACTTCAACTGGAGTTGATGGTTTTGCTTCTACAATATTATTTCCTTTATCATCTTTTAAAGTTCTTACTTTACCATAAAAATTACCAATTACAATTGGATCTCCAATACGTAAAGTTCCATTTTGAATAAGAAGGGAAGCAACAGAACCAACTTTATTATCTTTTCTAGCTTCAATAACAGCACCAGTTGCATAACGATTTGGGTTAGCTTTATATTCTTGCATTTCTGCTACTAATAAAATATTCTCTAATAATTCATTAATACCAGTTCCTGCTTTAGCAGAGATCTTATTAACAATAATATCTCCACCCCATTCTTCTGGTGTTAAACCACTTTCAACTAATCCTGACATAATCTTATCAATATTAGCTTCAGGTTTATCAATTTTATTAATCGCAACAATGATTGGAACACCTGCTGCTTTGGCATGATCAATCGCTTCTTTAGTTTGTGGCATAACTCCGTCATCAGCAGCTACTATAATAATAACTATATCAGTAATACTAGCTCCTCTTGCACGCATTTCTGTAAATGCTGCATGTCCTGGAGTATCAATAAATGTTATTAACTTATTATTACATTTTACAGAATAAGCACCAATTGCCTGAGTAATTCCTCCAGCTTCTCCTAAAGCTACATCCGTATTTCTAATAGCATCAAGCAAAGTTGTTTTTCCATGATCAACGTGACCCATAATAGTAACAACGGGAGGACGTTCAATCAAATTTTCTTCCTTATCTTCTATTTCTAAATTTTCAAAATTAGAAATATCAGCAGTCTCTTCCTTCTTAAGACTCTTTTCATAATCAGAAACAACTATCTCAGCAGTATCAAAATCTAATGCTTGATTTATATTTGCCATAATACCTAATCCCATTAGTTTTTTTACCAACTCAACAGCTTCTACTTCTAATGCATCAGCAAGAGAAGAAACTGTCATATTCTCCTTATATAAAATTACATTCTCATCTTGTTTAGCCTCATTACTTTGTAATTTTTCACGATGTTTGTAAAGTTTTTTTCTTTCCTTTAAAAAATCTTTTTTATTATTATCATTTTTCTTAACTTGTTTTGGTTTAACTTTTGTAAAAGAAGTTGTATCATCTAAATCTATTTTAGTACTAAAAGCTAACTCTTCAGCTTTATCTTCAACTTCCTCTAAAAGTCTTCTTTCTTCTAAATTTTCTATATCTCCTTCGATATAATCTTCTTCATCTTGCATTTCATTATCTAGTAATATAATACTAGTTTCATCTATCATTGAGTTTTCGTCTTGGTAAACAATTCCGATTTTATCACAAAGTGCTTTAATTTCTTCAACTGTTTTTCCAACGTCTTGTGCATAATCATTTAAACTCATCATGCAGACTCACCTCACTTTTCTATAATATTTTTTATTTCTTCATAGACACTATCCTCTATCTTACATTCTAATCTTTTTTCAAGTATTCTATTTTTTTTTGCAGCATCTAAAACATTTAAATCTTTTTTAATATATGCTCCTCTTCCATTTAACTTTCCAGACTCATCTACTTTAACTTCCATCTCAGGAGTTCTAACAATTCTTAAAAGTTCTTTTTTAGGAAGTGATTCTTTTGTAATCACACAAGTTCTTAAAGGTATTTTTCTAATTTTCATATAAACCTCTATCTAAAATTAATTCCTGCTTCTCTAGCTTGTTCAGTAGTTTTAATATCAATTTTCTTAAACTTAGTTAATTTAGTAGCAAGTCGAGCATTTTGTCCTTTTTTACCTATTGCTAAAGAGAAATTATCTCCATCTGCAATTACCATAGCTTCTTGTCTTTTAGGATCAGTAACAGCTACAGTTAAATCCTTAGCTGGTGATAATGCATTCTCAATAAATACTGCAGGATCGTTATCATATCTTACAACATCCAATTTTTCTCCATGTAACTCTTCTATAATTCTAGCAATTCTTGATCCTTTCTCTCCAATACAAGCACCGATTGGATCAACACTTGGATTTTCAGAATAAACTGCAACTTTACTTCTATTTCCAGCATCTCTAGCAACACTATATATCATTACTGTACCATCATTAATTTCTGGTATTTCTAATTCAAATAATCTCTTTACAAACCCATAATGTGCTCTACTTAAAAGAATAAGTAAATTTTTTCCGTTGTTATCAACTTTTGAAACATAAACTTTTATTTGAGAACCCATTTCAATTTTTTCACCAGGTATTATATCTTTCTTAGGAAGAATACCATTAGTTCTTCCAAGATCAATAAAATAATTATCAGTATCTTCCAGTGCAACAGTTCCGATTAGCATTTCATCTTGTTTATCTCCAAACTCTTCCATGATACTATTTCTTTCAGCTTCTCTAATCTTTTGTATAACTACTTGCTTTGCAGTAGAAGTTGCTACACGCCCAAAATCTTTTGGTGTTACTTCTGTATCAATAGTATCCCCAATTTCTAACATTTTGTCTATTTTTTTAGCATCAGTTAACTTTATTTCAGTTTCTGGATTAAAGAATGTAGGTCCAGTGACTTTTTCTTTTTCTAAAGAACCATCATCTTCTCCTTCTTCATCTAAAGCATTTTCTTCTTCATTTTCTACTTTTGTATCTTTTTCATCATCTAAAGCATAACTTTCAAAAACAAAGTCATCATATTCTTCCTTAGTCATTTTATCATCTTCAACTACTGTAAGATAAGAATAAACTCTAATTTCACCAGTATCACGATCAAACAATACTTTAACATTAGTCTTAGAATTGAAATTCTTTTTATAAGCTGATGTTAAAGCAAGTTCCATAGCACTATAAACAACCTCAGGATCAATATCTTTTTCTTTAACTATATTATCTAGTGCTTTTTTGAATTCTTTACTATTCATCATTACTCTCTCCCTTCTCTTTCGAATAAATATCTAACTCTTGAGCATCTTCTAATAAACTTTCGTTATCATCCATTATTTTATTTATTATTCTTGAGGCATCAGTTATTTTATTAAGGTCAATTATTTCTTTGCTATCAAGGACAATATTAAATATTTTCTTTCCTTCCTCTATGCTTATAAATGCATCATCTACAAAAACATTTAAATCTTTTATAGCTTCATCTACAAGACTAGAAATTTTTTCTTTCATAGTTCACCTCCTAATAAATAATAAGAGTGAGAAATATACTTTCTCACTCCTTTCTTTTTGTATTATATCAATAAAATTATATTTTTACAAGTTAATTTAGAAATAAAATTTCCTAAATAATATAAATTAATTATTTAATATACTTTTTCATATCTTCAATCTCTTGATTAGATTTAAAATCAGGTACTAACAAAGTATCAGATAAAATTGTATAATTATCTCCATTTTTCATAATTGCATCTTTATTAAATTCATATATAGTGGAAACATTAGTTTCATTTTCTAAAGCAATTTCAGTTATATTTTTATCATCAACATAAACAGATTTTTTAAAATATCTCAAATTTTCTTCTGATATTCGATAAGGAATTAATAATATTTCTCCTGCTTTTATTAAATCTGGATTAAAACTTCCATTAAATCTATAAATTTCATTTACATCAACTTTACTATCATAAGCAATTTGTAATAATGTATCTCCTTCTTGTATTCTGTATTTTCTAATAAAAGTAACAAAATTTTCATCCTCTGACTCTGTTTGAACATTAAAAGGACTAGTAATAAATTCACGACAAGATGCATTACTGATTGCTAAAACTGAAGCTAAACCAAGACCTAATAAAAATTTTCTATTTCTTAAAACATACCTAGTTTTACTTTCATTTTTCCCTATAGCAAACTTAGTACCAAAATTATATCCTTCATGTAAAATATGGGCTACTACCCTACCAGCTTTAAATAACAATTCACTCGCTTTGTTATCTAAATCGTTTTCAAAATTTTTAGAATAAATTTTATTAACTTTTTCATGTCTTATTGAAAAACTATTTTTTTCTTCATCATTTCTAACATCAATATAAATTCTTTGTAAATATTCAAAATAACTCTCATTAATTCTTCTCTCATCAAAATTTTTCGAATATTTTTTATCTTCTTCTAACATAATTTTAAAATCATGTTGTTTTCTTGTTATTTCATTACTTAAAACATCATAAGCTTCATTTATTAAAGTTATAATCTTTAATTTTCTCTCACTTAATTTATCTTCTTCACCATATTGTAATAAAAAATTCTCTCTTAAATTAGCATAAGCTATTTCTATCTCTCTCAAAGTTGCATTTTTTTCTACTCCTAAAATATTATAATAATTTTTAAATCTCTTCATTATATCCCCCATTTCAATTGGTGTGCTAATTATAACATAAAATTAAAAAAAAAGCAATTTTTTTAAAAAATAAAAAAATTAAGTCTTTAAACTTAACTAAAAAATTAAACACATTCTTTCTCTACTACTTTTTGATTTTTTTTACTTATAGCAGCATTCATAAAAGCATTTATTATTTTTCTTGAATTTTCATCAAAATCATAACTTATTTCTGGATGCCATTGAACTCCAATATTAAAAACATCCCCTTCTAATTCAACAGCCTCTATTAAACCATCTTCACTCACTGCACTTATCTTATAATAAGAATTATGAGTTCCATGATATTGATGAAAACTATTAACCTCAATTTCTTCTTTATTTAAAATTTCATATAATTTAGAATTCTTAGAGATTTTAACTTTATGACAAAATCCAAAATCACTTTCTTGATTATGATTTAATTCAGTTTCATTTTTATCTATTTCGATTTCTTCTTTATAACAACTTAGTAATTGCATACCAAGACATATTCCTAGTACTGGTATTTTTAACTCAATACATCTTTCTAAAAGATATCTATCATAAGGAGTAATTTTTATACCACCCGGAAATACTATTCCATCAACTAAACTTAAACTAAAATCAATTATATCCTTTTCTTTATCTGTTAATTCTAAAAATTCATTTCCTCGAGTTTTCATATAATCTACATCTTGTACTGGAGCAATGGGTAAAGTATAAGCTCCAGCTTTTTGAAAAGTTCTTCGTATTCTCTCCGAAATATAAAGTATGGATCTATCATCATCTGATTTTTGATATCTAAGTGGCAATCCTATAACAACCATATATTTTCTCCTTCTATCTTAATTTTGAAATTGCTTCTTTTTATATAATACCATAAATACAACCGAAACTATAATAAATAATACTCCAACCCCAATATAGAGAACTGTATCCATACTACCCGTATAAGGTAGAGTAATTGCTACTGTATTAGCAACTGTTGCTACTGAATAATCATTAGGTATTGATCTAGCCATTGCCCTTCTTCCATCAGCAACAACATCACCAACATATATACTAGTTAAATCTGAATTAACTTGAAAATTTGCAGGTGGTTTAGTTTGTTTTAAATAATATGTTCCGGCTTTTAAATAATCAATTGTTCCATATCCTTCATTACCAATAACTATAGTTCCTAAAACATCAGTAGCAGCTGAATCTCTATATACAGTAAATTCTGCTCCCATTAAAGGATTTTTTCCATCAGTATTAACCACTTGAATTCCATATGTTTTTATGGAAGCTGATTCAACTCCAATATTTACAGTTTGATTATTACTAGGTTCTATATATGACAAAATTGCCCCTGTCTGATTTCCTCTATTTCCAATTATCGGACCATTTACAATTTTACCTTCATTATCCATTGTATAATCAATTTGTGCTCTATATTCAAAAGATATTACTTCACTATCAATTAAAGCTCTATTTACACTAATTGTCATTTCTCTACAACTTTGACCAACAATTACATTACCAACTAAAATATTGTTAGAAACAGTATATAAATCAAAACTACCTTCACTATTTCTTCCATTATCTGTGGCAATTACATTATTATACTTATCATATAATTTAAAAACACTATCCTTCTCTTCTGCTGTTAAAATATAGCTAAATCCATCAGGTAATTTATCAGTAATAGAATACGTTAATGTTAAAGGAGTATTAACTGTCAATAAAACAATAAAACTTTCTCCAACAGAAATACTATCACTTTGTTTTCCATTTATAGTTTTTGTATTTAATACTTCTAAAGCATTCACAGATTTAATTGAAATACTTATTAGTATAAGAACTAATATATAAAAACACTTTATTCTTTTATTTTTCATAAAAACCTCTCTTATGATTTCAATTTTTTATAAGTTTTTCTAGTAATTATAATTGCTATAATTAATACTAAGTCAACAGTCCATATTCCAACAGATAAACAAATATCAGAAAGTGACATATACATAGCTTTCTTCTTATTATTTTCTTGATTTTCCTTATATTCTACACGTTTTCCCCTTACAAGTAATCTATGAGTATTTACAGCATATGGAGTACAAGTTACAAGTGTTATATAATCATGATTATCATCAATCATTAAAGATTCTGTCTCATGTGGCTCTACTGTTAAAACTTGATCTATTTGATAAGCATGTATTTCATTTAAAATATATATATAAAATTCATCACCTTTTCTAAGCTGATCTAAATCTGTAAACAATCTAGAAGTAGGTAAACCTCGATGAGCAGATAAAATTGCATGAGTTCCGACTCCTCCAATTGGAAGAGAGCTACCTTCTAAATGTCCAACTCCATTCTGTAAAGATTCTGACCCAGTCCCATGATAAATTGGTATTTTTATATCAATTTTAGGTATTTCTATATAGCCCATAACTCCAGAACCATCTATATTTAAAGTTTTTAAATATAAGCTTGAACTATTTTGATTTGGATTAGTAAAAGCATCAGATAAAACTGTAGTTGTCAATTGATCATTATACTTTTTAGCATCTTCTAAAATCTGATTACTAGTAGATTCTTCTCCTACCATTTCATCATAACTAGCAATCATACTTTGATATTTAAGATTATTAACAATACTACTAATAGCAGGATAAAACATTATAGCTAATCCAATTACAAATAAAAAACCAAATATTACAATTGGAAGATTTTCTATAAATTTCTTTTTTTTCATTCTAATACACTTTCTTCAAAAGGTGTACCAATTATAAAACAAATATTTCCTCTCATAACTAACATCCTTTCACTATTTGTAAGTTACTTTGTAGTAGTTTTTTTAATACTAAAAGTATATTTTTTACCTAATATTATCACATTTTCCCTATCATAAAAGTGGTTACTTTATGATTAGCTATTCTACAACTTTCCTACTATTACTATACTAAATATACACTAAAAAACAAACATTTTCAAGAAAATTTCATTCTCTATTATTAATAATTTAATCATAAAATTTACAATATATACAAAAACACTCATTTTTAACAGTCAAATAGTAGTCAAAATATTTTTTATTTTCCTATAATTTTTATAAATAAAAATTTTTCTACAAATATCTTCATTATTTTTATAGTAGTCAAAATTTTAGTCAAAAATATTTTTTTATTAATATAACAAATAAAAAATAACAATAATCATAAAGTAACCACCTTTATGATTAACATTTTTTAAATTTAATATGTCGAAAAAAAGATAATAAATCTCTTCATTATCTTTTATATACTATTTTCTTCTTATGTTCTTTATAAATTAAAAAAATTACTATCATAATTACAAGTAATGAAATAATAAACATCCCAAAATACATAACAATTTTATCATATGTATTAGGAATATTAATATTACCACTATCGCCTCCATTAGGCTTATCACTACCACTAACATTATCATCAGGATCTACTGGTTCTGGATCAATAGGTTCTGATAAATCTTTTTTCTCAGTTTTTATCTTAATCTTAACATCATATAAAACATCTTTATAATAATCATCATAAAAAGGCATTGAAACTAAAGTAGCATTAGAATAATATTTATTATTATTAATAGTCTTTGATTCAGTTCGAATTAAATAAACTCCTGTTGAAAGATTTGAAATTTTAGCATTACCAAATTGATTAGTTTCTAATACATTAGTTGCCAAAATATTATTTTCATCTATAAATTCACTCAAGTTTTTAGCAACCTTATTTAATTCATCAACATCATGTAATCCAGTTAAATCTTGCTGTGAAGCATTAACATATTCATTTATATAAGAATATTCAAAATTTTCTGTAACAAGAGCTACTCTAAAAAGTTCTATTTTAGCATTTGCAAGTTTTAAATCAGAATAAGAATAATCTATATCAAAACTTCCAACTCTTGTAGGATCAATACTTAAAGCTTTAGTATTAATTGTAAAAAAACAAATAAATATTAAAAAAAGTAAATATATTCCTCTAAAGCTTCTTTTCATTTTAAACAACCTTCTTTCTTATAAAATAAATTATATAAAATCCTATACTACCAATCATAAGTATTGTTCCGATGAATACATAATAAAAATTTCCATGTCCTTCTAAATTCGGTAATAAATTAATTGCTGTTCTTGATAATGTCAAAATTGCCGTCCCATCACTTTTTATTGTGGGTACTTCATTAGTAGAATTTATAGAACGAAATTGAACATTATCATTAGCAACATATTTTTTTAATTGTATTTTTCCAACATCATCAACAATAACTGCTAAAGTTTCTTTATAAAGAGTACAATTATCAGGTGGAGTAATCTCTTTTAAATAATATGTAGTATTAAGATCTAAATTTTCAAAAACAAGCCCAGCTGAAACTAATTCATGACAATCACTATCTTTATACAATCCAAAAACTGCATTTTGTGCCTTTGTCTTTTCTTCTTTATTAACAACTTGCAAAATAGCACACCCTACTTTAAAACCAAAATTTGCTTTATTAGTATTAGTATTATTAACATTAATGATATAATCATCAATTAAAACTTCAATCTCCGAAATTACATTTTTTATATCGTTTGAATTAACTTTATATATAGCATAAATTACTATACTACTTCCTGCATTAAGATTATTTATTCTAACTTCTTTTTTACTAGCTAAAACATAATCATTA
>CAJUTW010000012.1 GCA_910589335.1 uncultured Bacilli bacterium
ACAAAACTAATTTCTCTAAATTTTTAAAAACGAGAATTAACTATTTTATTTAACAAATATCAAAAAACTATTTTGAAATAGTGTATTACTATTGTCAAGTTTTTAATTTTATGATAAAATTACTAAAGTGTTTATAGGGAGGTATTTTAATGAAAAAAACAAAAATAGTATGTAGTATAGGTCCTGCTTCTAATAAGCCAGATGTAATGGAAAAAATGGTTTTAGCAGGAATGAATGTTGCAAGAATTAACTTTACTCATGCAACATTAGAAGAAAGAAAAATGGCAACTGACTCTGTTCGTGAAGTTAGAGAACGTACAGGACAAAATATAGCAATTCTTTGGGATACTAAAGGTCCAGAGTTTCGTAGTGGAATGTTAGAGAATGATTCAATTGAATTAATTCCAGGTAACATAATACGTCTTGTAAAAGAGAATGTTTTGGGTAATAAAGATAGAATAACTGTTAATCATCCAGAAGCACTTGATAGTTTAAGTGTTGGAGATGTTATATTACTTGAAAATGCTAAAATGAAACTAGAAGTTATTAGTAAAGAAGAAGATGGTGTTACTTGTAAAGTTGTTCTTGGTGGAACTTTAGGAAACAAAAAAAGTTTAAGTGCTCCAGGAATAAAATTAGATATTCCATATGTAAGTGATTTAGATCGCGAAGATATTAAATATGCTTGTGAACATGGTGGAGAATATTTAGCAATTTCTTTTGTATCTTGTAAAGAAGATGTATTAGAAATAAAAGAGATTTTAAAAGAACATAATCGTGAAGATTTACAAATTATTTGTAAAATTGAAAGTCAATTAGGTATTGATAATTTAAGAGATATTTTAACAGTATCAGATGGTGTAATGATTGGTCGAGGAGACTTAGGTACAGAAATTCCGAGTGAAGAAGTTCCACATGCTCAAAAATTAATGATAAATATTTGTCGTGATATGGGCAAAGTTGTTATTACAGCTACTGAAATGTTAGAAACAATGATGGAAAATAGCCGTCCAAAAAGAGCAGAAACTTCTGATATAGCTAATGCTGTTTTAGATGGTACAGATGCAGTTATGTTAAGTGGTGAAACAACAGTAGGAAAACATCCGATTGAAACAGTTCAAGCAATGGCTGATATATGTGAAGTTGCTGAAAAATATGCTAAATTTGATTATATTACTGGTAGAGAATCAACTGATAGCACTGCCTCTGCAATAGCAGAAAGTGTTGTAGAAAGTTCTAACCGTTTAAGTGCTAAGTTAATTTGTGCATCAACAATAAGTGGAACAACTGCTAGATTAATTAGTAATATGAAACCAAATGCTTTAATTTTAGGTTTATGTCCAGATGCTAAGACTGGTAGAAGATTAGCTCTAAATTGGGGTGTATATCCAGTTACTATGCCAATATTTAATTCAACAGATGAAATTTTAACAGAAAGTATTAATAAAGCTAAAGAATTTATGGATTTAAATAAAGGCGATATTGTTGTAACTACAGGAAGTTTCCCAAATACAGGAATTGCTCATCCTACAAACTTAATGAAAATAGAAGAAATAAATTAAAAAAGCTATGTATAAATTACATAACTTTTTTCTTTTTTATAATATTTTATCTCCAATACCAGAATTATCAAAATCATCATCTTCCATTAATAATTCATGAATCTCTTCTTCTTTTGTATCTAAGAATACTTCTTCGATTCTATCAACACGACATTTCTCAGCTTTAATAATAGCTTCTACTTTAGCAATAGCCTCATCTAAATCATCATTTACAACAACATAATTATATTTTGTAACTTCATTTATTTCTTTATATGCCGTATGAAATCTTTCAAGCATTTTTTCATAACTATCAGTTTTACGCCTTTTTAATCTATCAACTAAAATTTTTATAGATGGAGGCATTATAAAGATAAATAAAGCTTCAGGGATTAATTTTTTTATATTAGAAGCTCCTTCAATCTCTATTTCTAAAATAACATCAATACCAGCATTTAATTTTTCTTTAATAAATTCTTTTGGTGTTCCATAATAGTTTCCAACATAATTTGTGTATTCTAAAAAATAATTTTCAGAAATCTTTTTTTCAAATTCCTCTTTACTAACAAAATTATAAGTTTCTCCAGGAATATCATTTTCTCTAATTGCTCTTGAAGTAGTTGAAACTGATAACCATCTTCCTTTATTATCATTTTTTAATAGTCCTGAAATAACACTGCCTTTACCACCGCCACTAGGTGATGAAATAACTATTAATTGTCCAGTTTTTTTCTCTTTAATCATTTTTTAATCTCCTTCATAATAAATAATTTTTCCAAATTCATTTTTTACTAAATTACTATTATTCAAAATATCATAAATTTTAGTTGTTTCAATTTCAAAATTTAACATTGAATCTTTTTCTTTATTGATTTTACTAATTAAAGGTATATCCAAATCTCTTTTTATTTTACTCAAATAATTTCTTCCTTTATCATTAAAACCTAATATTCTAATATAATTAATATTTTTAAAAGAAATTGCCATCTCTTTAGTAAAATTACATAAAATATGTAACAACATTCTCTTAATTTTATTATAAGTATATCTTTTACTTTTAACTAAATTAATTAATTCTTCATAACTATTAGCATTTTCAATCTCTTTTTTTATTACTTTATCAATTCCCTCATCAACTGTTTGATAAATCGATAAATCATTACAAGTTATTATTTTATATTTAAGAATTGAAAAATAATCGTCTATAAAATGTAAATCTTTAAGATATGGAGTAACTTCACTAGGAATATGTTCTGAAACATCTTCATCTCTTTTTAAAGCCTCTCTAATTGAAGTAGCACTTGAAAATGTTGAATTTAACTCTAATTCATGATAATTATTAATTCTTTTTATAGTCTCAGCCTTAATTTTATAATTATTTTTATAAATTGCCTTCAAATAACTAACTCCTAATAAATCATTTGGAGTATCAATTTCTTTACCTGTTAAATCATAAATTGCATTATGAATAGCAGTAGGATAATTATTGCCCATTTTCGAATAAATTTTTACTAGCTTATCAAATTCATCATTATTAATTTGTGTTTTTGCAATAAGTTCTAAATCTTCAATCTTATTAGATTCACTTCCAAATATAACTTTTTCTACATTTAATTTTTCTAAAATAGTAATAGCTCCAAAACTAAAATAATCAGCTGATTGTGTAGCAAAAGGATAGGGGAGTTCAACTACTAAATCAATTCCTAACTTTAAAGCAATTAAAGAACGTTTCCATTTATCTATAATAGTAAAATCTCCTCTTTCAGTAAAATTCCCCGACATAACTAATATTATTACATAATCAGGATATTTTTCTTTAATACTTTTTAAATGATACAAATGACCATTATGAAAAGGATTATATTCAGCAATTATACCAATTGATTTCATAATATCCCTCATTTCTTTTTTTGTATTTTAACATGAATTTAATTAATATACAATTTTTATTGACTTCTTTTTTTCAAATTTTAGAATATATTTGAATAGAAGTGTAAAGTTTTAAAGAAATATAATATTTATTATAGTTAGTAAATATGGTATAATTTTATAAATGGAGTGATTAGATGAGAGTAGTCATAGCAGCAGGAGGAACTGGTGGACATATTTATCCTGCATTAGCAATTATTAATAAAATAAAAGAAAAAGACAAGACAAGTGAATTCTTATATATAGGTACAACAGACAGAATGGAAAAAGATCTTATTCCAAAATTAGGAATTAATTTTGTTGGTATTGAAATGAAAGGATTAAATAGAAAAAATCTTTTTTCGAATTTTAGCGTTTTAAATAAATTTTGGTTAGCTATCAAAAAAGCTACTATTGAAATAAAAAAGTTTAACCCAGACATAGTAATAGGAGCAGGAGGATACATCACAGCCCCAGTTTTATATGCTGCAAAAAAATTAAAAATAAAAACTTTAATTCATGAACAAAATTCAATTCCAGGAGTATCTAACAAATTTATAAGTAGATTTGCAGATAAAATTTGTGTATCCCTTCCAAATAGTTTGCAACTATTTCCTAAAAAGAAAGTAGTTTATACAGGAAATCCTCGTAGTGAAGAAATTATAAAAGTTGATAAGATTTTAAAAAGTAGTATAGGATTTGATGATAATAAGAAATTAGTTGTAATTGTTATGGGATCTCTTGGAAGTACAACTATGACTACAAAAATTAAAGAATTGATCCCTGAGTTTACTAATAAAAATTATCAAGTATTAATTATTACAGGAAAAACCTATTTTGAAGAATATCAAGATTTAAATTTACCTAAAAATATCAAAATATTACCTTTTATGGATAATTTAATAAATCTATTAAAAGACTCTGATTTAATAATTTCCAGAGCAGGAGCATCAACTATAGCAGAAATAACAGCAATAGGTTTACCAGCAATACTAGTCCCATCACCTTATGTAACAAATAACCATCAATATAAAAATGCTAAAGAATTAGAAAATAGAGGAGCATGTAAAATAGTTACAGAAAGTGAGTTTTCAAAAGAAAAGATTATCAATGAAATTGATAAACTATTTGATGATAAAGATAGTTATGATTCAATGTCAAAAAATAGTAAAAAATTAGGAATAGATAATTCATCATCAAGAATATATGACGAGATAAGAAAGTTAACAAGGTGATAATATGGATGAAATAATCAAAAAAATTAAAGAAAATAATATTGGTAAACTAGAAGAAAACGTTTCTTTAAAAAAATATACTACATATCGAGTTGGTGGGGTAGCTAGATGTATAGTATACCCTAGAAGTGTTACTAAACTTGTTACACTAATAAAAATACTAAAATCATCAAATATTAAATTTAAAATATTAGGAAGAGGCTCTAATTTACTTTTTAGTAATAAATTATATGATGGTGTTTTAATAAAACTAGATTGCTTTGATGACTTAGAATTTTTTAATAAAAATAAAGTTCGAGTAGGAGCAGGTTTTTCTTTAATTAAACTAAGTTTATTAACAGCAAAAAAAGGTCTTACTGGTCTTGAATTTGCAGCAGGAATACCAGGAAGTGTCGGAGGAGCAGTATTTATGAATGCTGGTGCTTATAAATCAGATATGGGATACATCATTGAATCAGTAAAAGTTCTAACACCAGACTATAAAGTAATTATTTTAGAAAATAAAGAAATGAATTTTCACTATAGAAGTTCGTATTTACAATCTCACCCAGGTTATATATGTTTAGAAGTAATTCTTAAATTACAAAAAGGTAAAAAAGAAGCTATTGAAGAAGTTATCTCTGAAAGAAAAAAAAGAAGAGTTGAGTCACAACCTCTTGAATATCCATCAGCAGGAAGTGTTTTCAGAAATCCCGAAAATAATTATGCAGGAAAATTAATAGAAGATCTTGGACTAAAAGGTCTAATAAAAGGTGGCGCTATGATTAGCGATAAACACGCTAACTTTATTGTCAATTATAAAGATGCTGAAAGCGACGATATTAAATATTTAATAGACTTATGTTCAAAAAAAGTATATGATGAATATAAGATAGAATTAAAATGTGAACAAGAATTTGTAAATTGGGAGTAGTTATGGCAAAAAAGATAGTAAAAAGGAAAAAAATAAAAGTATTTAATCTTTTAATTAGTCTTTTAATTTTATTAGGACTATCTTTTTGTGTTTATTTATTATTTAAAATACCAACTAAAAATATCATTATAAAAAATACTAACTATTTAAATGATGACTATATTTTAGAACTTGCAAAAATCAAAAATTATCCAGAATTCTTATTAATCAAAAATAATAATATCAAAGAAAAATTAGAAAAATCAGAATACATATCTAATGTTAAAGTATCAAAAAAATGGGGATTTATTTTAGAAATTAAGATAGAGGAAAATAGAGCATTATTTTTTGATATGAATAAAAGAAAATATATTTTTACAAATAAAAAAGAAAAAGTAGAAGATGAAATTAATATAAAATTTCGTATACCAAGATTACTTAATTATGTACCTGATAAAAAATATATAAATTTTATAAAAAAAATGTCTGAAATAAATGAAGAAACATTATCAAAAATCTCAGATATAGAATATCAACCTAATGAATATGATAAAGACAGATTTCTTTTATATATGGATGATGGAAATATGGTTTATCTTACTTTAACAAAATTTAAGATGATTAATCATTATAATGATGTGTTAAGTCAATTAGAAAATCATAAAGGTATTTTATATTTAGATAATGGAAATCATTTTCAAATAAAGGAGTAGCCTATGAAAAATAAGAATAAATTAATTTTAAAAGTTTTAAAATATGGAATATTATTCTTATTTTTTTTATATTCATTAACTATTTCTTATAATATTTTTTTCGGAGACACCATAGTTAACTATGGCTTTAGTTATGCAATAAGTAAAGGAGAAATTCCATATAACGATTTTAATCTTATAATACCTTTATTTTCACCATTATTATATTCTCTAAGTTTAATATTTACAAAGAATATAATTTCGTATTTTATAATGCAAAGCATTCTTTTAGTAATATTATTTGAAATATTAGAAAAATTTCTTAGTAAAAAAGTTTATATTTTATTACCGTTAACATTAATTGGATATCCTCTTTGTCTTTTTTCAATCTTTTTTCCAGGTTATAACTTTATTCTATTATTTTTAATTATTATAATAATGTTTTTAGAAAGCAGAAACAGTAATGATTATTTAATAGGCTTTATCATTGGATTAAGTATAATTACAAAACACACAATTGGTATTTTTTTAATATTACCAAGCTTAATTTATATAAATAAAAATTATCACAAAATATTAAAACGACTTTTAGGATTATTAATTCCTTGTTGTTTATTTCTAATATATTTAATTTTTACTAAAAGTTTTAATAATTTCTTTAATCTATGTTTTATGGGATTATTTGATTTTGCAAAAACAAACTTTTATCTAAAAAATAAGACTACCTTAATAATTTTATTAATAGGAATTATCTATTTAGTATATAGTATTTTTAAAAGAAAAAACGACATCAACAATTATTATATTTTAATAAGTTTACTGTTTATTTATCCATTAATAGATGATTACCATCTTTCTCATTTTATATTTTTAGAACTCATTTTATTATTAACTAATTTAAAATTAAATATTAATAATAAATTTTTAGTAAAAAATAGCTTAATTTTTACAAGTTTATTTACAATTATTTGGACATTTATAGTTTTTAATTATGGAGATTATAAATTTATTAATTTTCCTAATTATCCACTTCGTTATATAAATAATTCTGATTATAAAACTTATAAAGAACTAAAAAAATATATAGAAAAAAGCAATAAAAATATAATCTTATTTAGTATTGGAACAGAAAACTATTTTTATAAAATCACCAATAATCTAAATATAACTTATTTTGATTTACCCAATTATGGAAATTATGGTTATGATAGTTATAATATGATGATTAAAAAATTTAATAAACTAAATGATACAATAATTTTAATTAATAAAAATACTTTAAAAACCAAAGAACAACAATTTTATAAAGAATTAGCTAACTATGTTGTTAATAATTATCAAGAAATAGGTAAACTTTCACGATATAATATATATTACAAGGAGTAAATTATGAAGAAAAATATTTTAACTTTTTTTAAATACTTAAGCTGTTTTCTTTTCTTTTTATTATTATTTACAGTAATTTGTAATGACTTAGTTCCTTATGACTTTATTTGGAATTATGGATTTAGTCACGCTATTAGAATAGGCGAAATACCATATCTTGATTTTAATACTATTAGTACTCCTTTATATAGTTTTATCATGGCTTTTTTTCTATTAATTTGGGATAATTTTTTTATGTTTTTAATCACGCAATCTCTTTTATGTACTTTATTTGTAAGTCTTCTTTTTAAATATTTAAATAAATTAGCTTGGTTCATTTTATTAATTTTATCTTTCCCATTATTTAAAGCCTTTATTGGTACATATAACTTTTTAGCACTTATACTTATTTTATTTTTATTCATATTAGAGACAAAAAAGAAAAGTGACTTAAAAATTGGTATTGTTTTAGGATTATTAATATTAACTAAACATTCAATTGGAGGAGTAGCTTTAATTACAAATCTATTATTTTTAAAAGATATTAAAAGAATTCTTAAAAGATCTTTCGGCGTATTTTTACCATGTTTAGTTTTTTTTATCTATTTATTACTTACTAAGAGTTTATATAAATTCATTGATTTATGCTTTATAGGACTTTTTGATTTCCAAGCAAATAATGGCAATATTTTTAATATATTAGGAATTATTTCTATAATACTTATTATTTTACTAATTATAAAATATTTTAAAACGAAAGATATAAAAATCTCATATGTAATAGCCTCTTACTTTTTAGCCTTCCCATTATTTGATTTCTATCATTTTAGTATGTTTTTAGCAATTTTTATTCTATATTTTATAAAAGATACTAATCTTAATGAAGTCTATATTAAAAAATTATCTATAATAATTTTATTAATAGTGCTTACTTTTAATATATTAATTAGAATAGATACTTATAAACAATTACACTTTTTAAAACTCAATAGATTTGAATATTATTTAGTAAAAGATTATGAAAAAGAAAAATTTCATAAACTTCTAAAAAAATATCAAGAAAAAGAAAATACAATAATAGTTGGAAATCATGCTATGATAATTGATATAATAAGTAATAGAAAAATTACCTATTTTGATATTACATTAAAAGGAAATTACGGTTATAAAGGTACTGAAAAAATGATTACAAAAATAGATAATTTAAAAGATGTATATTTTTTTATAGACATGCGAAGCTTATTAGAATGTTTAGACAAAACCCAGCTAGATTATAAACTACTTACAACAATAATTAAAACAAGTAAATTAGTTGATAAAGTGGATTCCTATAATATATATTATAAAGAATAAAGGAGTAAAGAAATGAAGTTTTTTAAAAATAGCTTAAATTACATTTTTATTTTCTTATTTTCTCTTACAATTTTAATATTTATTACTACTATTAATGAATATGATGCTATATGGAACTATGGATTTAGTTATGCTTTTTCAAAAGGACAAATTCCATTTAAAGAATTTAACTCAATTACTCCTGGCTTATATAGCTTTTTAACATCTTTAGGATTATTAATTTCTAAAAATAATATTATCTTTTTAATTGAACACTCAATTTTAATTACAATAGCATTTCATTTTTTATATAAATTATATGAAGATAAAGCTTGGTTATTTTTATTTTTTATGTGCATATATTATTTCTATGCATTTACGCCTACATATAATTTCCTATTACTATTTTTTCTAATTATAGTTATATATTTAGAAAGAATAAAAGCAAATGATTATCTAATTGGCCTATTTTTAGGACTACTAATCTTAACTAAACATACAGTAGGTATATTTTTAATAATACCAAGTTTAATATTTTATTTTAATAATAAAAAGAAAATTTTTAAAAGAACCATTGGTATTTTAATTCCATGTAGTATTTTTATTATATATTTATTATTAAATAATGCCTTACTAGAATTTTTAAATTTATGCTTTTTTGGATTATTAGACTTTGGTAAAAATAATGGAGATTATAAAATATTTTATTTAGTAGGAACTTCTATTTTACTAATTTTAAATTTATTATACATAAGAAAAAATAAAGATGATATTTTAGGTTACTATATCCTTTTCTTTTCTCTAATAATGCCTCCCATCTTTTCTTATTATCATTTTAGTTATTATCTAGTAGCTTTTTCATTGCTTTTAATAAATAAAATAAATATAAATAAAAAATTAATTAAAGATTTTTCTATAATTAGTTCATTAATGTTTTTCTTAATTTATAATAGAGCAATTCCATCAGACTGTAAATTTTTAAAACTTAATAATTTTAATTTTTCTTATGTATCTGTATATAAAGAACATAAAATAGTAGACTCTAATAATTTATATAAAAAATATAAAAAGAAAGGTAACGTAAAAATTCTCTCATCAATTAATCCTATAATTACAGCAATTAATAATGACGAAACTGATTATTTTTTAGTATTTTTAAATGGTAATTTTGGTTATAATGGGATTGAAGAGATGAATAAAAAAATAAAAAAGTTTAAAAAAACATATTTTATAATTGATGTAAAAGAATATGAATCTGTTAAAAAATATGGAGGAGGTCAATACGCTGTAGAAATTGTAGATTATATTATTAAAAATAGTAAACTAATTGAAAAAACTGAAGAATTTAAAGTATTTTTATATGGAGGTAGTAAGAATTATGAATAATCTAAAAAAAATAAGTAAATTTTTATTAATATTTTTTATAATATTAATTTTTAATTTAATATTTAGTCCAATAAATGGTGATGAAGTTTGGAATTATGGTTTTGCCAATAACCTATACCAAGGATTAATTCCATATAAAGATTTTAATATGGTTTTAACACCGTTTTATCCATTCTTAATGTCTATTCCATTTTATGTATTTGGATCTAATATGCTAATATTTCATATAACAAATGCCCTTTTAATAACAGGATGTTTTATTTTATTAGATAAAGATTATAAAGATAAAATGTGGATTATCTTACTTTTTTGCTTTTTTCCTATAAACTATAGTTTCCCAACTTACAATATGTTTTTATACGTTTTACTTTGTACGATATTATTTTTAGAAAATAACTATGTAAAAGATGAAAATATTTTTATCCACTATATCATTGGATTTATATTAGGAATTACTTTTCTTACAAAACAAACAGTAGGGGGATGCTTAGTATTAGTTAGTCTTTATTATATTAAAGATTTTAAAATCATCCTAAAAAGATTTATTGGTTTTTTAATACCTATTACTATTTTTATTATTTATATATTATTTAATAACGCTTGGAAAGAATTTATAGATTTATGTATTTTAGGATTAATAGATTTTTCTGGAAATCAACAAGGATTTAGTCTAAATTTATTATTTTATGTAGTAATGATTTTTATAATATTCAAAAAAATAAAAAAAGATAAAAATAATATTACTTTATACTATGTCCTAGCTTTTTTTAGCATTGCAATTCCAATAGTTGATGCATATCATACAGCATATTGTTTTCTATCCTTTTTATTAATTATATTAAAAGATTTTAAGAAAAAATATTTTCATTATCATATTTTAAGTACCTTTTCAATTATCTTTTTAGGTCTATTAACACTTAATTTTAATAAAGGCTTTCCTCTAAAAAATTATCCTAATGATATTAATCACTTTAAATATCGCTTTATAAATGAAGAAAGTTATTATTTTACAAAAGATATCAGTGAATTCTTAGAAGAAAATGCTTCTAAAAAGATTATATTTTTAAGTTCAAATGCTTATTATTTTAAAATTATAAATGATCTTCCATGTACATATTTAGATTTAATTAATCGAGGTAATTGGGGATATAACGGAAGTGAAAAATTACTAAAAAAAGTTAAAGAAGCAGCTTCTAACAAAGCTATTTTTATCCTTGATCCAGATGAGACTATTGGATTTAAACAAACAGATAAACAAGCTCTAAATTACGTTATAAAAAATGGTAAAAAGATTAAGAGTATTAAATTATATGATATTTATACATTTGAATAGAAATAAAAAAGAAAAACATAAATATAATTATTAAATTAGCTATTCTTTAATTATAAAAATGCTTGGTGTTTTTCTATCTTTATAGTATAATAAAAATTAAAGATAGGAGATTTTTTTATGAATAATATTTATACTGGAATAGATTTAGGTACAGATAGTATTAAAATTGTAGTTACAGAAAAAATTAAAGATAAATATTATGTTTTAGCATCAGTTAGTAGTCCTTCTATGGGAATAAAAAATGGTTTTATAATCGATACTAAATTAGCAATCGGAAGTGTAAAAAATGCCTTACGTCAAATAAATGAAATGTTAGGTATCAAAATAACTAAAGCAATAGCTTGTGTTCCTCCAAAAGATTGTAAGATGGATATAGTGGTGGGAACTACAAATATTATTGATTACAATGAAATAACAGGAGAGGATATCAGTAATGTTTTATTAGATGCTATTAAAGGGCAAGATTTTACAAATGAAGAATTAGTAACAGCAATGCCAATAAATTTTACAATAGATAATAATAAAAGTGTTAATGATCCAAAAGGTTTGAAGGGAAGTATATTAGATGCTAGAGTTGTAATAAGTACAACAGCAAAAGAACCACTTTATCGCTTATTAGAAGTTTTAAAATTAAGTGGTATTGAAACAGTAGATATAGCTTATAATTCAGTGGGAGATTATTATTCAATAAAAAATAAAAAATATGATGAATTAGTTGGAGCTATTATAAATATCGGAGAGATTTCAACTAATATTAGTGTTTTTAATAAGGGTATCCAAATAAAAAACAAATTAATTCCAATCGGCAGTAACAACGTAGATAAGGATATAGCCTATGCTTTTAAATCAAAATCTACAGATTCTAGAAAAATAAAAGAAGAATTTGCAGTTGCATTATCAAGTTATGCAGATACAAATGATATTTTTGAAATTAAAAATAGCGAAGAAGTAAAAGAGATAAATCAAGTAAATCTATCTAAAGTAGTAGAAGCCAGAATTAGAGAAATATTAAAACTTGCGAAAAATGAGATAAAAAACTTAACAAATCGTGAAATACGTTATATAATTATAACAGGTGGCTTAAGCGAGATGGCTGGATTTCAATATTTAGTAGAACAAGAACTTGGTTTTGTTGCTAAAGTATGTAGTCTTTCAGCTATGGGAATTAGACACAATAAATTTAGTAGTTGTTATGGAATTACAAAATATTTCGATAAAAAGTTAGAACTTAGAGGAAAGCAATATAATATGATAAATAAAGAAGATATGGCTTCTCTTTTGTATGTAGATTCATCAATTACAAATAACGAAAATATGTTAAGCAGAGTGTTTGGGCACTTTTTTGATAGTTAATTAAGGAGGAAAAGGTATGATAGGCGGATTAGAAATGGATCAATTAGCAAAAATCAAAGTCATTGGATTAGGCGGTGGCGGAGGGAATGCTATTAATAGAATGGTAGAGTCAGGTGTTAAAGGAGTAGAATTTATTGCCGCAAATACAGACTTACAAGTATTGAATTCTTCAAAGGCTGATGTAAAAATCCAAATAGGAGCCAATTTAACAGATGGATTAGGAGCAGGTGGAAAACCTGAAGTTGGAAAAGAATCCGCTGTAGAATCAAAAAAAGAAATTGAAGATGCATTGTCTGGTGCAGATATGGTGTTTATTACTGCTGGAATGGGTGGTGGAACTGGAACAGGAGCTGCTGCTGTTGTTGCAGAAATTGCTCAAGCTCTAGGTGCTTTAACTGTAGCAATTGTTACAAAACCATTCTCTTTTGAAGGAAAAAGAAGAATGGAGAATGCAACAGCAGGTCTAGAAGATTTGAAAAAACACGTAGATACATTAATTGTTATTCCAAATGATAGATTAAGAGAAATTATAGATAAATCAACACCGATGCTTGAAGCATTTAAAGAAGTTGATAATGTCTTAAGACGTGGTGTTCAATCAATATCTGATTTAATAGCAGTTGTTGGTCTTGTTAACTTAGACTTTGCTGATGTTAAAGCTGTAATGGAAAAGAGTGGTCGTGCTATCATCGGTATCGGTATTGGTATGGGTGAAGATCGTGCATTAGAAGCTGCAAAACAAGCTGTATCTTCACCATTACTTGAAACATCAATAGAAGGAGCAACAGATGCTATCATTAATATAACAGGTGGTGTAAACTTAACCTTATTTGAAGCTGAACAAGCTGCAGAAGTAGTAAGAAGTGCTGCTAATACTGATATCAATACAATATTTGGTTCAGTAATTAATGAAAATTTAAATGATGAAGTAATTGTTACTGTAATAGCAACTGGATTTGATAAAGTAAAAAAAGCTCCAGAGCCAGTTTATAATAATACAACAGTAACTAGACGAGCACCAATTAGAGAAGATTTCAATTATCAACCTGAAATATTAGATGATACTGATAATAATGAAGTACCAGGTGGAGTAGATATTGAGATGCCTTCATTCTTAAGAGATAGAAATTTCTAAATAAAAAAATTATTAACTATTAGTAAATAAATTTTACTAATAGTTTTTATAATAAGATATGAGTAGTGGAGAAAATTAATATGAAAATAATTGATAAAATTAAGCAATTAGAAATTGTAAGAAATTATATTTTAGAAAGAAAATATGGAATTAATATCCATAATGTTGATTTAAATGAAAGTATTCAATCAGGTATAGTTGATAAATTGCTTAATGCTCGTTCTACAAATATTAAATATGCAGTAATACTAGATGGTGTTTGTCCTTTAGGAAAAAGTTGGGATAAATATGGAGATGGATCATGGATCCTAAAAACAAAGTTATTATAATAGAAGATATTAAAACTGCTAATAATGATAAGTTAAAAGAAGAACAAAATATATATGATTTTCTTAGAGAAAAGTCTTATAAAAAAGAAGAAATTAATCAAATGTTAACTAAAGAAGATGAAAACATAGAATCACAAAAAATTACAAAATAAAATTTACAATAAAAATGGCACTAGTTTATTTTACTAGTGTCATTTTTTAATAATATGTTTTTTGTTCCCATTTCTTTTTATTTTCAGCAGCCCTTATAATTTGTGCTAATAAATTTAAAGCAATTTGTTCAGTTTTTCTATTTATATCTCTTAAAGGATTAAACTCTACTAAATCATAAGATAAAACATCATTAATATGATTAATAATATATTCATTAATTTTCATAGCCTCATCTAATGTTAAACCATCAAACTCTGGTATTGAAACACCTGGAGCTATATCAGGATCAATCACATCTAAATCATAACTAATATGAATACCTTTTGTTTTATATCCTGCAATTTTAAAAGCTTCATCCATAACAGTTTCAATACCTTTTTCTTTAATATCTTCAGTAGTAAAAACTGTTACTCCAGAATATCTAACATTATCTTTTTCACCCTCATCAATACTTCTTGCTCCTATAATTACTGTCCTAGAAGGTTGAATTACTTTACCTTGATGATAAAATCTCAACTCACTATTTTTATAACCATTAATAGTTGCTAAAGGAAGACCATGAATATTTCCAGTTACTGTTGTTTCAAAAGTATTATAATCCGTATGAGCATCAATCCAAATCATTCCTACATCAATATTGACTTTAGCAGATGCCAAAGCAGAAGCAATTGAAATAGAATGATCACCACCAATAACAATTGGGAAATTATCTTCTTTAATCTTATCAACAATATTCTTATAAAGATTAGAATTAAATTTCTCAATTTCATATTCATTTTTTCTTCTATCAGAAAGATTTCTACTTTTAATAATATTTTCATCCTTCTCAAACATCATACTTTCGCCTTTATAAAAAGCTTTTAAATCATTCATTAATTGAACAGGTCCTAAATTAGCTCCATCAATATTAACACCTAAATCAGAACAAGCTCCAACGATTATAGTTCTCATATTATCACCTTATATTATTTTAACATATTTTTTTTAATTAATAAGAAAATATCTAAAAAATATAATAGTATTTTTAAATTGTATACTTAATTTACATTTATATGTTATATTATAATTAGGTGATAAAATGCTAAAGAAAATAATAAAATTTATTTTAATTATACTAGTAATGTCTTTAATATTTAATTTTTCATCAGATAATTCTACCACATCAACTAAAAAAAGTGATGGATTAATATCAAAAGTAGGTGAAATAATTATTGGAAGAAATTTAACTAAAGAAGAAAAAAATAATTATATTAACAAATATGTTATTTTAGTAAGAAAAAGTGCTCATTTTATAATTTACTTATTTTTAGGCATATTATTAATAAGTTTTATAAAAGAATTTAAAATTAATAATTCTTTACAATTAGCTTTATTAACATCTTTATTTTATGCTTGTACAGATGAAATTCATCAATATTTTGTTCCTGGAAGAAGCTGTGAAGTAAGAGATGTTTTAATAGATACATTAGGCGCTTTTACGGGAATAATATTATATAAATATATTTATAAATTAAGGAGGAGTTTACATGAACAAAAAGAAACAACTTGTTAAAAATACTATTATTATTTTTTTTGGAAGAGTTTGTACTCAACTTATTTCATTTTTTCTTCTACCACTATATACTTCTTATCTAAATACAAGTGAATATGGAATAGTTGATTTAATACAAACATATGTCACTTTATTTGTCCCAATCATAACTCTTGAATTAGAAATGAGTATTTTTAGATATTTAGTTGATGCAAGAAGCAGTAAAAAGGAAACAAATAAACTAATAAGTAATAACTTTTTTGTTCTCTTTGTCAGTTTATTTATATTTACCTGTCTTTATTTAATAATTAATTGCTTTATTAATATACCATTTAGATGGATTATTTTAATAGATGTTTTTGTATGCGTTTTATCAGGTAATTTTTTACAAATAGCAAGAGGTTTTGGTAAAACACTTGATTTTTCAATTAGTTGTATTTTAACAGGTCTTACTACAGTTATTTCAAATATAATTTTAATTATTTTCTTCCATATGGGAGCAGAAGGAATGATTATTTCGATGGCTTTAGCTAATGGAGTTTGTTCACTATATTTATTTATAAGATTAAAATTATATTCAAAAATTAAATTACAAAAAGTTGATTTCAAATTATTAAAAGAAATGTATAAATATTCTCTTCCTTTAATACCTAATGGTATCAGTTGGTGGATTGTTAATGTTAGTGATAGAAGTATTATTTCATGGATTCTTGGTGCAGGAGCTAATGGTCTTTATGCAATAAGTAATAAATTTCCAACAATAATTTCAAGCTTAACAGGAATTTTTAATCTTAGCTGGGCAGAGTCAGCAGCTCTTCATATCAATTCTAAAGATAGAGATGAATTTTTTTCAGATATCACAAATACAGTAATCAAGCTTTTTTCTGCTTTAGGTGTTGGAATGATTGCTTGTATGCCTTTTGTTTTCCCAATTCTAATTGATCAGAAATATTTAGAAGCATATAATTATATTCCTTTTCTTATATTAGGTACTGTATTTAATGTAGTAATTTGCTTATATAGTCAAGTCTATTTAGCAAAAAAGCTCTCAAAACAAGTAGCAACAACAGCAATAATCGGAGCTATTATAAATGTTATTATAAATTTTCTTCTAATAAGAAAATTAGGTTTATATGCAGCAAGTTTATCAACTGCAATATCTTATTTTGTTATGATGCTTTATCGACACTTTGATTTAAAAAAATATATAAATATTAAGATTGAAAAAGGTTTAGCTATAAAAACTGTTATAATTTTTACTTTTTCTATCATTTTATTCTTTCAAAAAAATATATATCTTGATATAATAAACCTACTTGTTGTTTGTATATATGCTTTTATACTAAATAAATCATTTTTAACAGTGAGTATAAAAACAATAATCAAAAAATTAAAGAAGTAATAATAAAATGAGGTTAGGTGAAAAAATATGGATTGTATAGATGACTATTTTAAGCAATGTGAATTTTTAGAACAACAAATTGCAGGATATGAATATCAAAAAAAGAAAATAGAAGCAAAAATAAAAAAAGCAGAAGGTAAAATTGATTGGAAAAGTGTAATTAAGAATGCTTTACCAGGAAGTGTAGTTATAATGTTAACAGATAAAGGCTTTATAAATGATCCAAGTATTATAGAAATTTTAAAAAATGAAGTAATAGCTTTTATAGCGGCAATGATATTTGAGTTAAGTTTAAAAAAACTAGTTCCAGAAGATTACGAATTAGATTTAGAAATGCTACCAATGGAATTATATAATCTTCAAGAAAAAATTAAAAATTCAAGAAGAGAAATAAAAAGAATAACAGCTGAAGCTTTAAGTAGAGGAATTAACTCATCTACTAGCGATGAGACAAAAACATATAAAAAAACTTATGATTTAATAAAATAAAATATCTTGATAATATTCGACATATAATTCTATTAGGAGGATTATATGTTTTTATTTGATATTATAAAAAATATATTTTGTTTTACAGGTAGTTATTCTAATGATGTTTTTTTAGAACCTTTAAGTGCTAAAGAGGAAGAAGAATGTATTAGAAAAAAGATAACAGGTGATTTAGAAAGTCGTAACAAACTAATTGAACATAATTTAAGATTAGTTGCTCATATAGTGAAAAAATTTGATAGTAAATATTCTGATACTGATGACTTAATAAGTATTGGTACAATAGGATTGATTAAAGGAATTGATACCTTTGTTCCAGAAAAAAATGCCAAAATAACAACATACTGTGCAAGATGTATAGAAAATGAAATATTAATGTATTTTAGAAAAGCTAATAAATATAGTAAAGATATATCTATAAACGAATCAATAGGTTTTGATAAAGAAGGAAATGAAATCGCAATACAAGATGTTTTAAAAACAGAAAATATAGATTTTTGTGATGAGATAGATTTAAAAGATAATATAAGTGCTTTATATAAATATATGGATGCATTAACTGCACGAGAAAAGGAAATAATAATTAATAGGTATGGTTTAGATGGAAAAGATGAAGAAACTCAAAAAAATATTTCCAAAAAAATGGGAATAAGTAGAAGCTATGTGTCAAGAATTGAAAAAAGAGCTCTTACAAAATTACTAAGAGAATTCATAAAAAATAATAAAATAAGTTAATCTTTACAATAAATATACTATTGTTTATAATTTAAATTGAAAGAGTGGTTTTAATATGGAAGTAAAAATTTTATTAAAAAGAAAACTTAAAAGATTATCAAGTTTTGGTATATCAAAAAATATACAAATGTGGCTTATAATAATACTTTTAGTTTTTATCGCATTTTTAATATATAATTATATGTTAATTCCACAAATCAATTTAAATGGTAAAAAAACTATTATTTTAAATTATAATGAAAAATATATTGAAAAAGGTTATAAAGCAACATTTTTAGGTAAGAATATTACAAAAAAAGTAAAAAGAATTGGAACTGTAAACACTAAAAAAATAGGGGAGTATAAACTTGTTTATCAAGTAAAAATTAATTCTTTTTCTAAAACTATAACAAGAAAAGTAAAAGTAATTGATAGAAAAAAACCTAAATTATATATTAGTGATACTCCTATTTACTTATGTCCAAATGATGAAGTAGTTCCATCTAAAGTAAAAGCAATTGATGAGTATGATGGAGATATAAGTAATAAAATAAAGATAGATATAAAAAAAGATTTAATAACTTATAGTGTTATCGATAATAGTGGAAATAAAAGTGAAATCAGCAAAAAAATATTTTATAAAGATATTGAAAAACCTAAATTAAAATTAAAAGGTTCTAACTATATTTATTTATTTTTAAATGATGAATATAAAGAAGAAGGATTTGAAGTAAGTGATAATTGTACAAAACAACTAAAAGATAAAGTAAAAATTGAAAATAATATCGATGTAACTAAAACTGGTGAATATTTTGTTACATATAGTGTTAAAGATGATGCGAAAAATGAGACAAAAATCGAAAGAAAAGTTATAGTTAGTGAAAGAAATAAAGAAGGAACTATTTATTTAACTTTTGATGATGGTCCAAAAAGTGGAATAACAAATATTATTTTAGATATTTTAAAAGAAGAAGGAGTAAAAGCTACTTTCTTTGTAACAAATAATGGTCCAGATGAACTTATCAAAAGAGCTTATGATGAAGGACATACAATTGCCTTACATACTGCTAGTCATAATTATGCAAATATTTACTCATCACAAGATGCTTATTTTAATGACTTATATACTATTCAAGAAAGAGTAAAAAAAATAACAGGTTATGAAGCAAAAATCATAAGATTTCCTGGAGGATCTAGTAATACTGTAAGTCGTAAATATCAAAAAGGAATAATGACAAATTTAACAAATGAAGTGATTAATAGAGGATTTAAATATTATGATTGGAACATATCTAGTGGAGATGCTAGTGGCGGAAATCATACAAAAGAAGAAATAGCAAGTAATGTTATAAATAGTTTAAGAAAAGATCGCATAAATATGGTTTTAATGCATGATATTAAAACATATACAAGAGATGCTTTAAGACAAATAATTAGATACGGAAAAGATAATGGTTATTTCTTTGATAAGATAACCATGGAAACAGAAATGTTAAGACAAAAAATAAATAATTAAACTAAAAAAAAGGAATTAATTATTCTTTTTTTTTAGGTTCTTTATAATAGACTTATTAAAAAAAATATATTATAATATAATAAGGTGATTTAATGGGAATATTTAAACCTAAAATGTATAAAAAAAATATTTTTGAAATAGATTATGAAAAATTGAAATCTCTAGGTATTAAATGTTTAATTTTTGATTTAGATAATACCTTAGGATTAATTGAACAAAAAAAGTGTCCAAGAAATACAAAAAAATTAATTAAATCTTTACAAAATGATTTTCTAGTTTTAATAAGTTCAAATAATACAAAAGATAGAATAACTCCATATCTAAAAGATTTAGGAGTAGGAGGAGTATCTTTTAGTTTAAAACCTTTAACTAGAGGATTACGTAAAATAAAAAGAAATTATAATTTAAAGAAAAAAGAAATGTGTATGATAGGTGATCAAATTGTAACTGATGTCTTATCAGGAAATCGATTTAAAATATATACAGTTTTAGTAGATCCCTTAGGAGAGAAAGATTTAAAAATAACAGGACTAAATAGAAAAGTAGAAGCAAAAATAGTAGCAAGATATGAAAAAAAAGGTTTATTTGAAAGAGGTAAATATTATGGATAATAATGAAAAACGATGTAGTGGATGTGGTATTCTATTACAAGATGAAAATGTTTTACAAGAAGGATATACAACTAATTTAGAAAATAATATTTGTCAAAGATGTTTCAGAATGAAAAATTATGGGGAATACCAAATGATTACTAAATCAAATGAAGAATATCTAAATATTTTAAAAGATGTGGGAGAGACAAAAGATTTAGTTTTATATATAACAGATTTACTTAATTTAGAAAAAAATATCGAAACAATTAGAACAATTATACCAAATAAAATGATTTTAGTCTTAAACAAAAAAGATGTATTGCCAAAATCAGTAAAAGAAACAAAATTAATAAATTATCTAGCTACTAAAGATATTCATTTTGAAGAAGTTATCGTAATAAGTGTTAATAAAAATTATAATATTGATTATTTATTAAAGAGAATAAAATTTTATCAAACAAGTAAAAATGTCTATGTTGTAGGACATACAAATGCTGGAAAAAGTAGTTTGATTAATAAACTTATTAAAAATTATTCTGATAAAACCCAAGAACTTACAATGAGCCCTTTACCATCAACAACATTAAATACATTAACAATAGAAATTAATGATTATTTAACTTTAATTGATACACCTGGTTTAGTAGATACAGGTTCAATTCTTAATTATGTTGATGAAAATATGGTTAAAAAAATTTCTGCTAAAAAAGAAATTAAACCTAGAACTTATCAATTAAGAAAAAATCAATCCTTATTAATTGAAGATTTAATAAGAATTGATTATATAGAAGGAGAAAAAAATAGTTTTACTTTATTTATATCAAATGATTTAAAAGTTAAAAGATTATTAAATCTAGTTAATAATAATGATTTAAAAGATAAAAATAAATTAACATATAATATGAAATACGATGAAGATTTAGTTATTAATGGTTTAGGTTTTATCAAAATAGTTAATAAAGGTGTTATTGATATATATATTGATAAAGATATAGAAACATTTACAAGAAGAAGCCTTATTTAAACGCTTTATAAGCGTTTTTATTTTTTTTAAATCCCTTTACAACTTATTAAAAAAAATAATAAAAATTTACATATTATATTTAGTTTGTGTTATATTTATAATAAGGTGAGAAAAATGAAAAAGAAAAAAATGATTAAATGGATTATTATTACAGTTGCAATTATAATTACTTCTTTTCTAGCATTATGTGGATATTGGGTAATAGAAGATTTAAAGCAAGAAGAAATTTTAAAACAAGAAATTATCAATTATTCACATAAAAATTTAGAAAGTGATGATTTTACAGTTATAGTTAAAACAAAAGGAGATTATGCTTATGTTGAAGAAGCTATCAAAAAATATTACAAAGAGTTAAGTGATAATATAAAGGGAATGAATAAATATCTAATGGATGAAGATTTTATGACTCTTTTAGCACCAAGTAGTTTAGTTAATGATCGTCCTAATTATTCTAACAGTCAAAATAAATTAAAAACTACAAAAGAGAATTTGAATAAGCATTTAGAAGCCATTAATAATTTATGTGATGAGAATACAATTAAAAATCTAATAGATAAAGAAAAACTTGAGGATTATGATTATTATTATGATTTTTACTTAAAGCTTATGTATACAAAAAAAGATCAAGAAGCTTTACAAAAATTAAAAGAAGAAATGGATACTACTCTAAAAAAATTAAATGAATTTTTAGATAAAGCCGAAGAAATATTAGTTTTACTAGAAAAAAATGACAGTATAATACAATATGAAAATAATAGCATCTACTTTAACTCTACAGAAGCACTTAATGAGTATAATAAATTAGTTGGTGAATTACAAACTATGGCTAAAAATTTTACAATTACAAAAAATAATCCTAATCCGATTAAAAATTCTAAAGTTTCAGAAATTTAAATAAAAGTAAATTCACAATAAAAAATAAGTCAATAGTTTGATTTATTTTTTTTTGTAAACAAGTGTAAAATGACTAAAAAAACATTTTTTTGATATTTACTTTTTTATCTAATTTTTGTAATATAATAATAAGTAGTGGTTGATTGTGGTGAAAAGTGGGGGGACGCAAATGTTTATTGGTGAATATCATCATACGATAGACAATAAAGGTAGAATAATAATTCCTTCTAAATTCAGAGATGAATTAGGTGATAATTTTATAATTACCAGAGGAATTGAAACTTGTCTTTTTGTTTATCCTCTAGAAAATTTTAAAAAAATAACTGATAAATTGACCGCATTACCTTTCACTAAAAAAGATGCGCGAAATTTTAGTCGTTTCTTTATGTCAGGTGCTACAAATGTAGAATTAGATAAACAAGGTCGTGTTAATGTGGCTACTCCTTTAATTAATTATGCTCATCTTGAAAAAGATTGTATAATAATAGGAACAGGAGACAGATTAGAAATTTGGTCACAAGAAGATTGGGATAGTTTCTTTAATTCTAATAAAGACAATATGTCAGACATAGCTGAAAATTTATTTAATGAAAGTGTGGATTTATAATGGAAAAACATATAAGCGTATTACTTAATGAGTCTATTTCCTCCCTAAATTTAGACGAAGATAGTATTATTGTTGATGCTACACTTGGCTATGGAGGACACAGTAGTAACATCTTGGATAGAATAAATAAGGGGTATTTATTCGCCTTTGACCAAGATAGTGAAGCTATTCGGCATAGTACCAGTCGTTTAAATGCGATTGGTACTAACTTCACTATCATAAAAAGCAATTTTGTATATATGAAGCGTGAATTAGAAAAATTGGGAGTCAAAGAAGTAGATGGAATTTTATTTGATTTAGGAGTATCTTCTCCGCAACTTGATGAAACAGAACGAGGTTTCTCATTTCATCATGATGCAAAGCTTGATATGAGAATGGATAGGGAACAAAAATTATCCGCTTATGAAGTTATTAATGAATATTCTAAAGAAGATTTAGCACATATTTTCTATAAATATGGTGAAGATAAATTTGCAAATAATATTGCTAAAAAAATTGTTGAAGCAAGAAAATCTAAGCCAATTGAAACAACTTTAGAATTAGTAGAAATAATAAAAACAGCAGTTCCAATGAAATTTAGAAAAGACAAACATCCAGCTCGTCAAATTTTTCAAGCAATAAGAATTGAAGTTAATCATGAATTAGATGTAATAGAACCAGCCCTAGAACAAGCACTATCTTTAATAAAAGTTGGCAAAAGAGTAGCCGTTATTACATTTCATTCATTAGAAGATAGAATAGTTAAAAATTATTTTAAAGAAAAATGTAAAGTAGATGAAAAAGTTAAAGGAATGCCAAATATACCTGATGAATATTTACCAGACTTTAAATTAGTTGTAAGTAAAGCAATAATTCCAAGTGATGAAGAAATTAAAATTAATCCTCGAGCTAGAAGTTCCAAGCTTAGAGTAATAGAAAAAATAAAATAGGAGATGAATAAAAATGAGAAAAGTAAAAAAGAAATTAAAAATGTCAAAGTTTGAAAAATTATTATATTCTTTAGCTTTATTTTTATTAGTAGTATCACCAGTTTTAACTGTATTTTCAAAAGCTACATTAGCACAAATTAATTTTGAAGTGGAAAAACAAAAAAAAGAAATAGATAAACAAAAGAAAACAAATGAATCACTTGCAATGACAATTGATGAACTTGCATCTTTAACTAAAATTCAAGAGGTTGCAGAACAACAAGGATTAAGTTATAATAATAATAATATAAAAACTATTGTAGAAGATAACTAATAGGAAGTGGTATCTTGAAAAGTAAAAGAAAGAAGAATAATATTAAATATTCAAGAGTAATTATATTAATTTCTCTTCTTTTATTTTGTTTAATGATATTTAGAGTGATTAAACTAGCAACTTCCAAAGAAATAGATGGTATAAATTTAAAAGAGTTAGCAAGTAAAAGAACAACTAGAACAGATACAGTTTCGGCTAAACGAGGTTCAATTTATTCTAGTGATGGAGATATTTTAGCTCAAAATGTTTCTTCATACAAATTAATTGCTTATTTAGATGAAAAAAGAACAACTAATAAAAAAAATCCTCAACATATTGTAAATAAAGAAGAAACTGCAGAAAAATTATCTCCTATTTTAGAAATGGAAAAAGATGAAATTTTAAAATATTTAAATAAAGAAAATGTTTATCAAACAGAGTTTGGTAGTAAAGGTAAAGGACTTAATGAATTAACTAAGAAAAAAATCGAAGATTTAAATCTACCTGGACTGGACTTTATAGAAAGTTTTAAAAGATATTATCCTAAAGGGCAATTTTCATCATACACAATTGGATATGCTAAAAACGAAAATGATGAAAATTCTACTATCAAAGGTGAAATGGGTATAGAAAAACAATATGATAAAATTCTAAAAGGAGAAGATGGATATACAACTTATCAAAAAGATTTAAAAGGATATAAAATTGCTAATACTCCAGTTATGAAAAAAGATGCTGTTCAAGGAAAAGATATTTATCTTACAATTGATTCAAATATTCAATTTTTTGTAGAACAAGCACTTAATAATTCTGATAAGGATTTTGATTGGGAATGGTTTCATATTACTATATTAGATGCAAAAAGTGGTGCAGTCCTTGCAACAGCAACATCTCCATCCTTTGATCCAAATAAGAGAAATATTTCAAGTTACTTAGATATGCTAGTAGCATCTCCTTATGAACCAGGTTCTACTATGAAAACATTTACATATATGGCTGCTATGGAAAATGGTGTTTATAATGGATCAGACACCTATAAGTCAGGTATTTATGTTACAAGTGATGGTACAGAAATAGGTGACTGGGATCGTGGAGGATGGGGGACTATCTCTTATGATAAAGGTTATGCTATGAGTAGTAATGTCGGTGTAATAAATATTATTAATAAAAATATGTCTAGTGTTATGCTAAGACAATACTTTAAAAAAATAGGTTTTGGTAAAAAAACAGGTATAGAACTTCCTAATGAATTGCGAGGTAATTTAGAATTTAAATATGAAACGGAAGTATATAATGCTGGTTTTGGACAAGGTATTACAACCACTCCAATTCAAAATGTTAAAGCAATGACACCATTAACAAATGATGGAATGTTACTCGAACCATTCATAATATCAAAAATTGTTAATTCAGAAACAAAAGAAGTAGATTTAGAAAATAAACGTGAAGAAATAGAGAGAGTGGCATCAACTAATACAGTCACTAAAATGATTCAATTGATGGATGACTGTGTAAATGGCATAGGTAATACAGGAAGTGGTTATCGTATACCTGGAGGAGAGCTTGTAGGAAAAACAGGTACAGCTCAAATAGCCAATGAAAAAGGTGGAGGATATTTAAGCGGAAAGGAAGATATAATTTCTTCATTTTCAGGAATATATCCAAAAAGTGATCCACAAATAATTATTTATGCATCAGTAAAGAAACCAACCGCAGGAAGTCAAAAGCCAATCTCTAATGCCGTAAAAGAAATAGTTACAAATATTTCAAAATATTATGGTAATAGTGATAGTAGTAATACATCAATAGAAATTTCTAATTATAAACTCCCTAATTTAATTAATAAAAAAACAGAAACTGTAAAACAAATTTTAGAAAATAATAATATAAAATACTCAATTATAGGAAATGGTGAAAAAATTATTAAACAATCACCAAATAAAAATAATATAGTTACCTCTAATGATACAGTTTATATTATTACAAATGACTCTAATAAAGCAGTAGTGGATGTTACTAATCTTTCAAGTAAAGTTGCAAAAGATTTATTGCAAAAATTAGGATTAAAAGTAAATCTAGATGGAGTAGGATATGTAACAGAGCAATCAGTAGCAGCAGGTACTAATATAACAGAAAATATGGAGATTACTTTAAAATTATCTCCAAAATATTCAACAGAGTAGGTGTTAAAATGCCAAAAAAGTTTGTATTTATATTAGAAATAATTGCTATAATTTTAGCGTCGTTCTACTATATCTTAATAGAAGTTATTCCTGATTATAAGAAAAATATCGGTTCTAGTGATAAATTTATAAATTTAGAAAATTATGAAAATATGTTAGAATTTGAAATTCCTAATAAAATTAATTTTGCTGTTATTATAAATAAAAACAAAAGTATTTATCAAATAATATTTTTAGATGAAAATGCATCTTGTTTATATAATAAAAATATTGAAAATAATGATTTAGAATCATCACTTGAAATGATTATTAAAATTTTAATAGAAAATAATTATTTAGATAATTCATCTATTTTTAAAATAATAAGATATAACGATTTATATTATCAAGAATTTATATCTTCATTAAATAAAATATTAATAAAATTTAATATAAATAACTCCATAGAAATAAAAAAGGATTTAAAAGAAAAAGCTAAAGAACTTTCTATTTCAAGTGAAGATGATAGAGAAATTTTAAAATATATAGATTATTATTCAAAAGAATTAACAAGAACTTTTAAAAAACAAGAAAAAATATTAGAAAAAAAATTAGATAAAACAACAAGTCAAGAGTATATTAATAATGTATACAAAAAAATAGAAAAGTATATTAATGATAATAAAATTGAAAATTTAAATAAAAATAATTCAGATTTAATAATTACTTTAATTCCAGCAGATAATAATGGTAAATATTATCCTTCTAATAATAGCTGGTACTATGTAGAAAATAAAAAAGTCTATGCTTATATAGAAATAGTTGAAAATAATCAAAAATATTCATATTGCTTTAATGGAGCAATTGATTTTAATAAAGAAGGTGAATGTAAATGAAAAAAATGCTTAATATTAGAAATGGAATTATTATAATTCTTTGTTTAACAATAATTTTTATGGCTATAGGATTTATAATAATCTCTCTAAAATTAGAAAGTTTTAAAAACAACACTCAAAAATATAATGTTGTGTTTGATAAAATTATAAAAGATTCATCAACTAAAGGTGGTAATACTGAACCACTTGGTAATGTAGAAATTATAGCTAATGGAAAAATATTAAATATGGATTTTACTCTTAATAATCCTCACGATGAAATTAGTTATATTATAAAAATTAAAAATGAAAGTTCAACTAATGCATTAATTGTAGATTTATTACAAAGTCCAGATTATAAAGATATTAACTATAATTATTTAATTGATCCTGTTTCTATAACTTATAATGATATTGTTGGAAGAGAATTAAAGCCTAATGAAGAATTAGATTTGAAAATAACAGTCTATTATAATCCCTCTACAAAAAGTGGTAAAAAAACTTTTAATTATAAAATGGGACTTATTACTGAATCTGTTGAAGCTTGACTTTTGAAAAAAAGTTAGCTAATATTATATATATTAAATAAAAAATAAAAGATAAGGAGAATGCCAATGAGAATAAGAATGGATGATGTAACACCAGGAATGAAGCTTGAAACACCAATTGTAAAAAATGATGTAATCTTAGTAAAAGCAGGTGAAGTTCTAACTCCTCATATGATTAATCGTTTAAAAAATATATTTTATATTGAAGAGTTAAATATAGTATCAGAAAATCAAATTCAAGATAATAGTTATGCAAATACAATTAGTGAAGAAATTATTAACGCTTGTAAAGATGCTTTAGTTAAAAATGACATTATAAAAATAGAAGAAAGTGCAACTGATATGGTTGAAGCAGTTTTAAACAATGTTGATTTTGAAGGCAGTTTTTCAAATCTTAAATATGATTTAGAATCTACTACAAAAAATAAAAATATTTTAGATGACTCGCTAAATCACTCTATAAGAGTAGCTACATTCTCAATTATTTTGGCATATTTATATAATAATAAAATTAAAGAACGAATAAGAGATAAGGATGAATTAAATCGTCGTTTAATAAATTACAATAGTATTGCAGTGGCATCTCTAATGCATGATAGTGGAAAATATCTTCAAAATGAAGAATTACTTAATGAAGTACGAAGAGTTGTTGCAATAAAAGATTTAGATAAAACTTTCAAAAATATTAATAATATTCCTACAGATAGATTTGATAACCAATATGCAGAATTTTACTCTTATTGTTTGACTAATAAGTTTAAATCTCTTCCAAGTGATTTAAGAATTATGATATTGTATTCAAATGAAGCAGAAAATAATGCTGGACCTCTTAAATCTCCATTATTTTTAAGAGAAAAAGAACACCCTGGAATTGTTGGAGCAAAAATAATCCATTTATGTAGTCTTTATGATGATTACTTATCACATTGTATAAATACACAAACAGCATTAGAAAATATTATGGCCATATTAGGTCAAAGTGCTAGTAATGGTGTAATAAATAAGGATTTGACTAATCTATTTTTAGATAATGTTCCAATTTATCCAATAGGAACTAAAGTAATTTTATCTAATAATGAAGAAGGTGTTGTTGTTAAAACATTTACAGATTATACTTATGCAACAAGGCCAACAGTTAAACTAAATAATGGACAAATAATTAGATTGAAAGATACAACTTCTATAGTTGTAGTAGGTATTAATAATGGTAATAATGCTGTTGATGACCTTGTGAATGATCAATTAGGAGAGGTTGACAGAAAAGTTACAAAACATTAAAAAAGTAGATTTGACATCTATTTTTTTTTTCATTATAATTAAAAAAATAGAAGTGACAAGAAAAAATATCTATTTTATATGAATATGAATTTAATAAGAGGTAAAAAGATGAATGAAAAAATTTTAAAAGAAGCAGCAAAAGAAGCATTAATAGGAAGTTCCAAAAAAGATGGAGGTCCATTTGGAGCAATCATAACAGATAAAAATGGAAATATTATTAGCAGAGGACATAATGAGGTTATAAAAAATAACGATCCAACATCTCATGCTGAAATAAACGCAATTAAAAATGCTTGTAAAATATTAAAAACTCATGATTTATCAGATTATATAATTTATAGTAGTTGTGAACCTTGCCCTATGTGTTTATCTGCTATAATATGGTCTAATATAAAAGTGTTATATTTTGGAGCAACACGTAAAGATGCAGCTAAAATTGGTTTTAGAGATGATGCAATTTACGAATATTTTAATGAAAAAAATGAAATATTAAAGAAAAACTCAATTAATAATTTAGATTGTACTGAAGTAATGAATAACTATAAAGGAGAAATATATTGATGTCAAAGAAAAAAATAACAAACATAAAAAAACTTAAAATAACTAGTGACAAAATACTTTTAATAATTTTCATTTTATTACTTATTTTAGTAATTTTCTTAGGAATAAAAGTTTATAACAAAAAACAAAAAGAAAAATCAAAAATAGTTGCTAATTTAGTAATACCTATTATAAATATTGATAAAGAAAGAAATTTAAGTTTGAATGTTTCTGAATTAGTAAAAGATGATGAATATATTTTAAAAATTACAAATTTTAGAGCAGACAATATTAATCAAGAAGAAATCTCTTATTCTATTACAATTGAAAACTATTCGACAGCTAAAATAGAAATAAAAAAAGATAATAATGAACAAAATTTAATGATTGATCAATCAGCAACTATCATAGAAGATTTAAAATTAAAAAGCAAAATTAAAGATGAATCATATTATTATATCAAAGCAACATCTAAAGAAAAATTGAAAGATACTGATAAAATAAATATAAAAATTGCAAGTTAATATGCAATTTTCCTAAATTAAAATTTCAACCGCACCAATAGGTGCGGCTTTTTGATACAATAAAGAAGCCAAATCCCAGTAAGGTCCTCAATTAACTAAAGAAAAGAAAATACCAGAAATTATTAATAAAATTATTTTTAGTTTAATTTTCATAAAACCAACTCCTTTTAATTCTAATTATATTATATATTATTTTACTGTAAATTTACAACAAAACATTTTTTTTATAATAAAGATAATGTAAAAAAATGTACAGTATTTTAAGTGGTGTTATTTGTAATTACCAATCAAAATAATTGACTTTTATCCTTTAAAATGCTAAAATGTAAAAGTATATAAAGACTATTTTGGAGGATTGGTTATGGAAGATACTATAAAAGAAAAATTAATAATAGAAAAAGATGGAAAACCAACTGAATGTGATGTTTTATTTACTTTTGATTGCGAAGACACAATGAAATCTTATGTTGGATATACTGATCATAGTATTGGTAAAAATGGAAGAAAAAATATTTACGTATCAGGATATAATCCATTAGATAAATCGCAAGAATTAGAAAATATTACAGATCCACGTGAACTAGAAATGATAGCCGATGTTTTAGAAACTATTGATGAAGAAAGTAAAAAAATGTAACAAAAAGGAGTATTTTTTATGGAAGAAATAAAATTTTTAGATGAAGAAATAGAAGTTATTATTGCTAGTGAAAAAATTATCTTAGACAAATCTCTTAATGATTTTTCTAATGTCGATAGAGTACAATTCTTATTTGCTGAGTTAGAAAAATTAGGTTACTATTTTGATGATAAAAGTAATTTAAATATCGAAATAGAGAATATTGATGAAATTAATGATAAGTATGAAGTTTCTGTAAATGTTATTGAAAAAGTTAATAAGAAAAATCTTTACAAAATTACTACTAAAGAAGAATTTTCAGGATCATTCATTCTAACTAAAGATATGACTATAGAAATGCAAAAAAGAAAAATTTTTACTATGATGACAGAAGCGGGTGTCGAAATATCAAAAGATGTTGAATATGAAATTGATTATGATGAAGTTATTAATAATGATGGACAAAAAGAAATTAGATTTATTGTAAAAAGTGTCACAAAGGAAAAAATAGATAATGAAGTTTTAGTCGGAAATGGTGTTAAATTAGCAGATGAGGATATTTATGCTGCAATACAAAGAAATCAAGGGTTAGACGTTAGATTTAATGAAGATTATGTCATAGTATATAATGAAGAGCAAGATGGCAAACAAGAATATAAACTTTTTAAAATTTCTAGTAAAGAACAAGAAAAAGAAGATGAATTAGAAGCTGAATCAGTTGATGTTTTTTCTGAAGAAAATACTAAAAAATTATTAAAAATAAAACAAGAAATAGCAAATAGTCACTTAACTACAACAGAAAATGATGAAAAAATAAAAGAAATTTCTAAGTATATTGAATCTTTAGAAAATAGTGTCACTAAAGATTTAGAAAGAAATCTTATAAATATTGATGTTAATATAAAAGAACTTCGTCAATCAATTAAAAGTTTATTAGATGATTATGAGAGAAATTTACTAGCATTAACTAAAATTGAAGATGAAAGAATTAGAAAAATTGAAGATTTAAATTTAATGACCGATGAAGAATATGAAAGATTTAACACAAATATGCTTCATTACCAATTAGAAGATTATAAAGAAAATATCGCTTTACTAAGAAAAATTAAACAACAAAAAAAATTACTTAAAAAACTTGAAAAAGTAAAATCGCAAACAGAAAAAATAGTTTCACAAGCTTTCGAATTAGATTTAACTTATCAAGAGTATCAAGGTATCCTTAACTCAGTTGAAGATCCAAAAGTATTCAAAAAAATATTAGAAAATAGTGACTATGCAGAAATTTTAAATAAAGAACCTAAAGATAGAACTGCAAAAGAAAAGAAAACACTTAGAAAGCAAAAGAAAAAAGCTATTAAAAGAATAGTTGATAAGCTAAAAGAATCTCAAATGAATTTATCAGTTTCTGAGGTAATAGAAGAATTATATGGACATACTATTGAAACATTTGATTTAAGTGAAATTGAAGCATTGTATAATCCTAATTTAAATCCTCGTAAAGGAGAAGAACCTAAAGAAATAGAAATTTCAAGTGCAACATTAAAAGATCTTCAAGAAAGTTCTGCAAATTTACCAGAAAGAGTTACTAATTATGGAACAATGAATAATTATCAACCATTAGAAGCTCCTATAGACATGGTTGAAGTTCATAAAAATGAAGAAGCTAATAATAAACCTCAAGAACCAATTGAAATTATAACTCTATATAATATGGATGATATTGTTTATGCTAATAAAAGTGTCTTTACTCGTTTTAATGCATTAAAAAATGAAAATACAGAAGTATTAATAGAGAATAAACCATGTTATAAATTAGAATTTGATGATTTAAAATTTATTATAGACAACCAAGATAATGATTATTCACCATATGTAGTAGACATAGTTGAAGCAGTAAAAAACGAAGAAAATAGTGTAGATAACCAAGAGGAAGCAACAGAAATTTCTAATTCTGAAAATATTAATTATACTAATGATGATAATATAGAAAAAATAGTAATCTATATTGATAATAATTCAGGAAAAAAATTTGCTAAAAAATATATCTTTGATCGCTTTAATGCTTTAAAAGTAGGAAAAGAAATTAAAATAGAAGATAAAGCTTGTTTTGAACTAACTAATGATGATTTAGAATTTATTATCAATAATCAAGATAATGATTATTCACCATATAAAGTAGATTATAAATTTGTAAATATTCCTAAAAAAGAGGATGAATCCAAAAATGAAGAAATAGAAAATATAACTATAACACTTTATCGAGATTTAAATGATAATGATCAAATATATGCAGATATAAATACTTTAAATATCTTTGATTTAAATCCAACTACAAATGGAGTAGAAATAGAAAACAAAACTTGTTTTAAGATAAGTAATGATGCAAATCAATTAATAAAACATTTTGCAAAAGAAAGCGTTAATCCAAAATACCATATTAGATATAAAAATATTAAACTTAAACAAAAAGTAAAACCTCATGTAGAGACAATTTTAGAAAAATTGACAAATGATTTAGATATAAAATCTAAAGATTATAAAAGATTTACAGCTAGTAATATTAAAATATCAGATGAATTTAAAAAAGAATTAAAATCAGGTAACTATTTATATAATATAGTTCATATTATTCCTTCTTTAGTTAAAGTAACATTTAAATTTTTACGTAAATTATCAGCAAAACTTTTAACTTCTAAAAGAGCAAAGAAAGTAGTAAAAGAATTAGAAAGAAGATTAGATGAAGAAATAAATGAAGAAGAATTAGATGTTTTATTTGATGAATATAAAGGTAGTCAATTAAAAACAGATATGAATAATCAAATAAATGGTGCAATTTTAAATAGATTAAGAAGACATGGGTTAGAAAAAGTAAATAATTTAAATGAATCAATAAAAGATAATTATAGTAAATTATTTGTAATGTTAGGACAAATTAAAACTATTGATAGTAAAATTAATGAAAATAATTTATCAGAAGATGAATTAAAAGCTTTAAAACAAGAAAGAAAAGTTATAATAAATGACACAGCAAAATATGTAAAAACAATATTAAGAGATAGAAAAGATGCTAATAATCTTTTATCAGGTGGAGTTCATGGATTAGAAGAAGATTTTAAAGCAGTAGCAACAAAATTATCATATGTTGGTATGCGTTTTAGTAAAAATCATGATTTTGATAATGAATTACAAAAACAATTAAGTGAATATGGTAATGGTTTAAATGAAGCACTTTCAAATGGCGATAACGAAGAAATTATAAATAATTTTGTTGTTTTAGAAAGCTGTTATTATAACAACACAAAAATTGAAAACAGTATAAAAGGAAAAAGAAGTGTTGGAAGTAAGTATTATACACCTTTAGCTGAACAATTTGATTACCGAGATGATCCATTTATTAAGGATTTATTTACAACTGTTGCACTAACATCATCTGCGATAAGTGCTGTTAACTCATATAGAGTACATCAAATAGAATCAGAACAACTTTTAGCTAAACAACAAAATGATGCTAATAGTATAAATGATGTTAATGATAGTGTAATTAGTTATGCTAATAGAGCAGGAAAAGAAATAGAAGGTAAGAGTGAAATTTTTAAAGAAGGAATGAAAGCCCAATCACATCAAGATGTTTTAACATCTGCAAATACACTTGAACGTTCTGCTCTAGATATGAGTAACTGGAGTTTTAATGGTGTATATCATGAAGCTGATAAATTAGGCCATACATTCTATAATGAATTTAATCAAACTGTTACAAATCAAATAAATGATATTACAGCCCGTTATGGAAGTGGTTCAATTACTCAAATTGAAGCTCTTAGTGAGATTAAAGAAGTTGCTAATAGTGCACAAGATTCTTTAGTAAGTGTTACATCAGAATGCATGGGTATTTTAAAAGATTATACTACTAGCCATCCTAAATTTGATTTAAGTGCTATAGAACAATCTATGGAATATATTGTAGCAAATCCAGATTCAATTACTAATATGAATCAAGCTATGTTAGATGTGACTGCTGTAGCAAGT